>JAHRWI010000156.1 GCA_019090225.1 Porticoccaceae bacterium | reverse complement strand
GCTTTATAGACTTTGGGAAATATCAACATCCCTCGTGAGGCGGCGGCGAGTTTCGCACCTGCGCTGGTGTGTTGTCTAAATTCACTTAGTGCCTCCTCCGCATAGAGATCGATTTCCTGCTTGGTAGCCGCCTGAACCGAAACATTGAAAAGTAAAAACAGCAGGGCTGAGAATGATAGTAACGTTTTCATAGACTTACTCCGTGTGGGCATCTTAGACAGGCGATGATTGAGTTTGTTCGACAAGCAGAGCCTCGATTATATCCTGTTTATAGGGTAGTACTGAGCGCGCACTGGCTATATAGCGGGTGTTATCGCGCCTCTCCTGTTCGAGGAACTTGCCGATGGCTTCGGCAAAGCCAGGATGTTTTATCCAATGTAAAGAATGGGTTTCAACCGGTTCAAAACCTCGTAATACTTTGTGCTCGCCCTGAGCACCGGCATCAAACTTTTGCAGCTTGTTGGTGATGGCGTAGTCAATACCCTGGTAGTAACACAGCTCAAAATGCAGGAATTCGTATTCCCGAACACAACCCCAGTAACGGCCATAAAGGGTATCTTCATCGTGGAAATACAGTGCGCAGGCAATGCGCTCACCATCTTTGCTAGCCACCGCCATGGCGATATTGTCAGCCAGAGTCGCGCCTAAGCGGACGAAAAAATCGGCAGTCAAATAACCGCCACTGCCGCTACGTTTCATATAGGTGTTTTGATAGCGCCGGAAAAAGAAGGCCCACAAGTCGGCATTGATCTCAGCTCCTTCAAGGATATCGATATCGATATTTTGTTCACCCATGCTGCGTCGTTCCTTGCGAACCATCTTGCGCTTACGCGATACAAAGGTGGCGAGAAAATCATCGAAACACTGATAATCGCGATTAAACCAGTGGAACTGCACGCCACAGCGCTGCATCAGCTCGGGATGGCTAAAATTTGCCAGGGTTTGTGCATCGGGGAACAGTAAATGCCAGCTTGACGCACCGAGCTCATCGACTCGTGTCAGCACTTTACCGATCAGCTGTTGCGACAACTCTCGTCGGTCAAGTTGAAAGCCGTCCCGCTCTGCGAAGCGCACTTTGGGGCCGGTCACGGGACTAAAGGGAGTCGTTGATACCAGCTTGGGATAATAATCCAGGCCATTGCGCTCATAGGCGTTGGCCCAGGCCCAGTCAAATACGTATTCGCCCCAGGAGTGGTCTTTGGCGTAGGTCGGCATGCTCGCCAGGATTGTGTCGTTTTTCTCGGCAGCCTTGTCCTGCAAGCAATTGTCCTGAACACCATTGCCCTCAATACTAATAAGTTCCGGTCGCCAACCAGTATTCGGGCCGACGCTGCCGCTATCGGCCAGGGCTTGCAAAAAGGCGGGGTTCAGAAAAGGAAAGTTACTCACGGATTGACGATAGCACTGTGCTCAGGCCGCAGCAAACCGACAGCTAAATGATGAGCCCTTGCCGAGCTGGCTTTCGATACTGAGCTCGCCGTTATGGCGGATTAAGACATGCTTGACGATGGCAAGGCCGAGACCGGTGCCGCCCGATTGTGTAGAGCGGCCATCATCCGGGCGGTAAAAACGCTCGGTGAGTCGAGGCAGATGTTTGGGATCAATGCCACGGCCCTTGTCTTCAACAACGACTGTAGTTGCTGACTTATCTTTACTAATGGTGATGGAAATATCACAGCCCTCTGGATTGTGTTTGACGGCATTGTAGATCAAGTTTGAAAAGGCGCTATGCAGCTCTTTGCTATTTCCCAAAATCGTTGTTGAGGCCTTTTCTCCCTCAGAGATATCATTCTCGGATGCCTCGCCAGGCTCGCTGCTGCCAGGCCTGCTGTTACACGTAATCTGGTGTTTGCCCTGGCTTAAGACAAGAGCATTTTCAATAATGGGCTGAATTAATGCTTCCAGTTGGACGGTTTCATTGGTGGAGACAGGGGTCGATTCAAGGCGAGACAACATCATCAAATCTTCAGTAAGAAGATTCATGCGACTAGCTTGTTGCTCCATTTGCCCGAGCGCCTTAGTCCATATAGGCGATAGCTCTGCCGGTGCCGTGCTTTGCAAGGTTTCAATATAGCCGGTGAGTACCGTAAGCGGCGTGCGCAGCTCGTGGGAGATGTTGGCGACGAAGTCTTTACGGGTATCTTCGAGATTACGAACTCGCGTGATGTCCTGCACCACCAGGGCCACTTCGTCCTTAGCGAAGGTCCTTGCAGAGAATTGCAGTATGCGCTGTTCGTTGCCGGGGGCTGAGCATTCGAGTGGCAAATCGAACCTCGCGTCTTGCATAAAGCCGACGAATATCGGCGCTCGAATCAAGTTTATGATGGGTTGATGTCTATCGGCATCCTGCAGTCCCAGTAATTCAGCAGCGGCGGGATTCCACCAATCCAGACAATGATCGGCATCGAGAATAATAAGGCCTTCATCCAGGGCACTGGTGATCTTGCGCAGACGAATTAACAAGGCTCGGAAATTACTTTTGGCCAGTTCGTTGCGTTTTTGTAGCCGATAGAGCTGATTAGAAATATCACCCCAGATCCCGCTTGCCTCTGGAGGCTGACCCTTGCCAGCCTTTTCCAGCCACTCATACAACCTAAGTATCTTCACCAGGGTCCAGGCCATGTACAGGCCACCACCGATAATTAAGGTCAGTAATATATGGTCATTAAAAAACCCGGCAATACTGAGCGCCACAGCGAGCAAGGCAATGCGCGTTAGCTCAGTGCGTAGACCTTGCTGCAAAGTTATTCCTCTTTATTCATCAACTTATTCGCCAGCTTGTTAGTCAAGCTACTCGTTAATTTATTCGTTAACGAGTTTCTGCGAAAACCGGTAACCGGCACCTCGAACAGTTTGAATAAAGCGGGATTGGTCTGCAAGCGATAAGACGCTGCGCAGACGTTTGATATGGACGTCTACGGTGCGCTCATCGACATAGGTATTGCTGCCCCAGACATGATTAAGAATCTGGTCTCTGGAGTAGACCCGTTCCTGGTGGGTGAGAAAAAACCCCAATAAGCGAAACTCGGTGGGGCCCATGGCAATCGCTTTACCCCCAATGCTGGCGTGGTGACTGATGGGATCGTAAAGCAACTGATCTACGGTTATTGGTTGATCACTGGCATTGGGGTCTTTGCGTCGCAATAGCGCGTGGATACGTGCAACTAGCTCGCGGGGTGAAAAAGGTTTAGCAATATAGTCATCGGCCCCGGAATTAAGGCCCTGCACCATATTGTCCTCTTCGGCTTTTGCAGTCAGCAGAATCACTGGAATCATCGCGGTCAGTTCATCCCTGCGCAGGCGTCTCAGCAATTCCAGACCGCTGGTGCCCGGCATCATCCAGTCGAGCAAGACTATATCGGGGTGTTCGTCGATGATTCGCGCATGGGCATCGCCGGCATTCTCGGCTTGAAGACAACTAAAACCGGCGGTATCCAGAGCAATATTGACCATATCGCGGATAGCCGCTTCGTCATCAACAATCAGTACAGTAGCTTCCGTCATCGCTCTGGTTTCCGATAATTAAGGTAAACGGAGAGGTAAAGGTGAGGTTTGAATTCTTCGGTTTTGACTTCATTCGGCACTTTATTAGGTAAGGGCATGTAGCTATTAAAAGGCAAATAGATGTCATTTGTATGACATTACCGGCTTGCTATAAAAGTGCCGAGCGCCTCGCTATAGGTGTCGATAAGCACGGCAAGAAACAGCACCAAACCCACCCAGTTATTATTACGAAAGGCTTTGAAACAGGCCGCAGGCTCGCGATTCCGGGCGATCATTTGTTGATATAAAAACAGTAGGCCAATGATGCCGACGCCAATAAAATACCACAGCCCTCGCTCAAAGTTTTGTCCGGTGAGTAGCAGAGCAACAAGCGTTAAACCCTGCAAAATGCCGATCATGGTTAGATCCATGTCATCAAACAAAATGGCGGTGGATTTGATGCCGATTCTTTTATCGTCCTCCCGATCAACCATTGCGTAGAAGGTATCGAAAGCCACCGTCCAGACAACCACAGCAACATAAAACACCCACAAGCTAGTAACCAGGGTGCCCGATTGAGCCGCAAAAGCCATGGGTATCACCCAGGCCCAGGCAGCGCCAAGCACCACCTGAGGCAAATGGGTATAGCGCTTCATAAAGGGGTAAATCGCTGCCAGCGCAAGACCACCAACCGATAATAAAATGGTCAAAACATTGGTCATCAGTACCAGCACAAAGGCACAGAGGCAAAGCGCAGCAAAGGTAAGCAGAGCTTCTGCTGGCGAGATACGACCATCGGTTATCGGTCGATATTGAGTGCGCACAACTGCACCATCGACATGGCGATCAGCATAGTCATTAATAACGCAACCAGCCGCGCGCATCAAAATAACACCCAGAATAAAAATCACCAGCACCCCCGGTGATGGCGTACCGTCAGCAGCGATCCATAAGGCCGTCAGCGTTGGCCACAGGAGTAACAGTGTTCCGATGGGCTTGTTAAAACGCATCAGCTCCAGAAAATCACTGGTGCGTTGAGGCAATTCAGGGAGGGTTATTCTCATTATTCGTCTTGTCGGGTCATGTCGTTGGGCTACGTCCTTGGGATATGTCGTCGAGGTCTGGTCGGCAGGCTACTGCCGGGGCGCTTATTGTAAGAGCAAAAGCTGTGGGGGCAAAAGCCAGGCAAAAATACTTCACTTACCAGCAGGGGCTTTTGGTCAATATAAAATACCGAGCGGCGTCCCCATAAAGATGTGTCAGGGTTGGTCAAAATATCCGGCTCTAAATCACCTAACAAGGGCAATTGCCCGGCGTTAATTCGGCTGATCTGCATAGCCCCTCGACGCATGCTCGGGTCGGCAAAAAGCAATGCGCCTAGGGGCCGGTTATCGAGTTTCCGTAAGCGCCGCTGTGCGCCAGTCAAACTACTCAGGGGTAAGACGCTGCGCGCAAACACCCAGGGTTGATCGTTGCCGTAAAGTAGCACTTCCCTGACCAGGGCCAAACCTCGATAGGCCATATTGAGCGCGGTTTGTTCGGATAACTGCGGTCGCATCAGCCGCTGTTGCAGGATGCCAACCCGGAACACTCCCTTGCTGGCAGCCGTCAGATGTTGGGTGAGGGAGCCACGATCAAGTAGCCATCGCCGCCAGTGTAAGGGTATCTTCATACTGGCAATAGCGCTGCAATCCTGCCATATCGGCGGACTGAGAATCATAGAGTGTAAGACACGCTGAAAGAGCCATATTTATGGTGATGGGGCTGCTCTTTAAACTCACGGGTGCGAATCACCCAGGCAAAAGACATTTTCCAGCGACCCGTCAAAAAACTGATCCCAGAGGAGACATCTGCCACTTCTTTCTCCTTATTGACACCGTGACTATCCCGAAAAGAATTACCGTCGAGGAATATATCCTGAGCCACCAGGCGCGCATCAACCGAGATAAATCCATGCAAACCATAAATTGCCGCGCTGCGAGAATGACGGCGAATATCACCCCGGCCCGGAGCGCTGTTGTCACCACCAGAACGCACCGCAGAGGTGCCGAAATCATTGGGGAGATCCCAGCCGATCCGGTATTCACCACCAAAATTTACGTAGGTCGCGACATTACCGAGACTGATGCCACTGTGCCCAATAAAATCATGCTGAAAGCGACCGTCCTCCAGAAAGGGACTTCGGAAAAGTCGCCGCTTGTGTTCGTAAAGCAGGGTTACCGCAGGTTCATTTTTCAGCTGATTGTCCCAACCCTGGAACTTGTCAAAACCTCGCAGATCATGGATAAAATCCTGAGCCTCTTCCCCCTGTGCCGCCGGGCCAACCACACCGAGATTTATTTCGACGGTATCGAGCTGGTCTTCACTTCGCGTATGGTAGGCAAAACCTGCATAGAGATAGCCCGCATAGGGTCGTTCATCAGCGACTAACTCGGTGGCCTGAATATCACTGGGGGTGTACATCAATTGGCCAAGACTGATAACAAGGTTATGTTCCAGGTTCTCACCATCACCATTAAAAAACCGCAACTTGCGATTCACGGCTCGCACCCAGGCCGGAAACTCCGGGTCGTCATAATAAGAGGCGGTGTCGGGGGATACCCAGGACATCCGCACCCCGTTGGTATAGTTTTGATCCGTTTCGCCAAACAGGTCATTCTCAAAATAGATATTCAAGGTCCAGGGCTCATCGTCCGCCCAGCTATTTGCGACCGGCAGGCATAGCGCCAGACTAAGTGCCAGGTATCGCACGAAGTTTCGCATTACAGCAGGCACCGAGCAGCACTGCTGGGCTGTTAAGGTAAACATAGTTGGTATCCAATCCTCGGGAGCGAGATTATCCTCTGACAGATGGGACAAGGAAAGCTGGCTGATGTAGTATTTCCGCCAGCAATTTATGAGATGACCTGGGCGAGTAAGCCTCAGCCACCCGAAACCACCACACTGCACCGGAGCACCCTATGGCAAGCGATTATCAATACGAAACCCTCGACATCGATCACCGCGACGGCGTTGACTGGGTCACCATGAACCGGCCAGATCAATACAACGCCATCAACCAGCAGCTAACCGAAGATATGCTCGACTATTTCGGCAAGCTGCTGTTCAAGCATGAAGTCCGGATAGTGGTGCTGCGCGGCGCGGGCAAACATTTTTGCTCTGGCCTCGACCTGAATGATGCGGGTCACTTTGGCGCCAGCAACCCGGCAGATATGCGCGGTCAACGACGCATATCTGAAATCATCATGCGCATGCGCCGTTGTCCTCAGCCAATTATTGCTCTGATGCAAGGTGCCGCGACGGGCGGCGGTTTTGCTTTTGCCCTGGCCTGTGATGTCCGCTACGCCGCCGAAAACGCAAAAATGAATGTCGCCATGAGCAAAATCGGTCTGACCGGCTGTGATATTGGTATTAGTTATTTTTTACCGCGTTCCGTGGGCACCTCCAACGCTGCAGAAATGATGATGGGCGGTCGCTTTGTGTTCGCTGACAAAGCCCTGCGAATCGGACTGGTTTCGGAAGTCGTGCCTCTCGATGAACTGGAGGCCATGGGCCAGACTATGGCCAGCGAAATGCTGGCCATGTCGCCTCTGGGTTTACGCATGACAAAAGAAGGCCTGAATATTTCTCAGGATGCGGGCAGCCTCGAGGCTGTGGCAGCGATGGAAGATCGCGGTCAGGTTTTGTGTATCGCCCCCTATCTTGAGGAAGGTGGTCAGGCCTTTTTAGAAAAACGTCCCGCTGTTTATAACGATGATTAATTGCACTTTTCTGGTTTGTTGTGGCCAATAGCGACAGGAAATCGCGCCTTAGCATTGTAAATTAAGCAACATCTTATCCACACCACGGAGTTCAACATCTAAATGAACTGGCAATCACCCCGAGGCGAATACCCCGCCACCCGCATGCGGCGCAATCGTCGTGATGATTTTTCCAGGCGACTCACCCGCGAACATCGCTTGTCCTGTGATGATCTGATTCTGCCGGTGTTTGTATTGGATGGCGACAATCAACGGGAAGCTATTGTTTCTATGCCTGGTGTCGAGCGGCTTTCCATCGATCTCTTGCTGACTCAGGCTCGCGAATGCATTGAGCTGGGCATACCGGCAATGGCCCTGTTCCCGGTAACGCCCGCCGAGAAAAAGAGCCTCGACGCGGCGGAGGCCTGGAATCCGGATGGCCTGGCACAGCGCGCGGTGAAAGCACTCAAGGATGCTTTCCCTGAGTTGGGGGTGATCACCGATGTTGCCCTCGACCCATTTACCACTCATGGGCAGGATGGCATTTTGGGCCAAGGCGGTAGTAATAAGCCCGGGGACGACGCAGGCTATGTGCTCAATGATGTCACGGTTGAAACGCTGACTCGACAGGCACTGTCCCACGCTGAGGCGGGTGCCGATATCGTTGCACCCTCGGACATGATGGATGGCCGCATTGGTGCCATTCGTGCGGCTCTGGAAACAGAGCATTACCCCAACACGCGTATCCTGGCTTATTCGGCCAAGTACGCTTCGAGTTATTACGGCCCATTTCGGGATGCGGTGGGTTCTGCGGGCAATTTGAAAGGCGGCGATAAATTCAGTTATCAGATGGATCCAGCCAACAGTGACGAAGCGCTGCATGAATGCGCGCTGGACCTGGCAGAGGGCGCAGACATGATTATGGTCAAGCCGGGCATGCCTTATCTGGATATTCTCCGGCGGGTTAAGGATGAGCTGAAGGCACCGACGTTTGTTTATCAGGTCAGTGGTGAATACGCCATGCATCAGGCGGCCTTTATTAATGGCTGGCTGGATCGTGACGCAGTGATACTGGAATCCTTGCTGGCTTTCAAAAGGGCCGGGGCCGATGCCATCCTTACCTATTTTGCGCTGGATGCTGCTCGCTTGTTACGAAGTTAAACGCCACTTATGAATTTGGCTTTTGCCTTATTGCTGCCATTTTTGCAGGGCGACCCTTTGCAAAGAGAGGCAGGTGCTAAAAATCTTGACCCTAAAAACCTTAACCCTAAAAATAAGGCACCTTGTTTGCTAATAGCGGATGAAAATCTTCATGGCGAGAATTTCTCAGGTATTCATCAAGATATCGAGATCATCAGTAACCGTTTTGATATTGCCCAGGCGGCCTCCACTGCAGGTTTAGCCGCGCAGTTTAGTGACTTTGATTTTAGTGCTTATCCGTCAGGCTATTTTGCTTGCATCTGCTACCGGGTTTCAAAAGAAAAAGCCGTGGTGGAGCATATTATTGACCAGGCTCTGCATCTGTTGAGAGATGGCGGCGAGTTGATTTTGTGCGGCGCTAAAAATGAAGGCATTAAACGCTACGCTGGCGTCGCGGCGGAACATTTTCATAGCTCAGCCAATACCCGCAAACAAAGTACGATGTATCTCGCGCGGATTATAAAACCATTACTGACATCAGGAACCGAGTCGTCAGAGGCTCCGGGTTTATCTTCAAACTACAGTGAACTAATCCCGATAAAACTTGACCACGAAACCACGCTCTATACTAAAGCTGGAGCCTTTGGCTCAGCAAAGATTGACCAGGGCAGCCAGATGCTTGCGGGCTTTCTGGGCAGGTTTTTTGAGGGTTTTCAGGCACCGCCTAAAAGCTTGCTTGACCTAGGTTGCGGTTATGGCTATCTAAGCGCCTGTGCAGCCAGGTTCGGTTTAGCATGCATTGTGGCAACAGATAATTGTGCGGCAGCCATCGATACCTGTCAGGCCAATATGACGCGATTAAAAATCCCGGCCGAAGTGATCGCCGATGATTGTGCTCAGGGCATCACTGTAAAATTTGACGCTATTGTTTGCAATCCGCCTTTCCACCAGGGTTTTAAGACAGATTCGGCGCTCACTGAAAAATTTGTCCGCTCTGCAGCTCAACATTTAAAACCTGGCGGAAAAGCTTTGTTTGTCGTCAATCAGTTTGTGCCACTGGAAAAAATAGCCGGTCGGATGTTTCTTGATGTGGACGTGGTCGAGCGGGATCAGAGTTTCAAACTTATCGTTATGACCAGCGCTTTTAGGCCGTAGTAACTGAAGGCCCGCTTAGGAAATCAGGCTTACAAAGCTGTCGCTTGCCCCAGCAATTGTTGCAGGCGATTGCGAAGCGTCGTACCTACGGCGCTGTAACTGATTCCACGGCGAGCAAATTGCTCGGCCAGTTGCTGTTTACCCTGAATTAGATAACTGCTGGCCAGCACCAGATAGACTTCTCCCGAGCGGGCATCAAGCCGTTGGGCGCGTTCGGCCATGGCAATGGCTCTGTCTGGATCATCGTTGCGGTAATGCATCCAGGCTTCGTCAAGGAGACTTTGCACAGCTTTTTGTGCGGGTTTTTCTGCCGGTGTAGAGGGAGCGATTTCGTATTCCGGTTCGGTGGGTCTTGTTGGATCTTCTAATTCTAGCCCCGCCGTGGTATCGGAATTAGAGGTGTCAGAGTTAGAGGTAACAGACGGCGAGGAAGTATAAACCGGTACCGAGCCAGTTTGTCGTATCGGCGCGCAGGCCGCCAACAACATTAGCGACCCTATTAATGTGGCAGTACGAATCAGACGTTTAAAACTCATAGAATATCCGCAGATAAAAATTAGCAGTTAGCAGGGATTTAAGATATGGCTCGCGGAGCTTACCAGCGGAACACATCCTTCAGCCAATCGACAACTTTACCACTCTTACGCCGCCCACATGGAGCATAAGAGCTCGGCGCACTGCCTTTTATAAAGGGTAAATATCGGGATTGTTCACAGTGCTCGTCGGTGAGTAATCCGGTGACCGGGTCTATCCATTCATAAACGATATTTTCAGGCTGGGTGAACGCGAAGGAAGAAACACCGATATTGGCCATAATTTTTGACCAAACCTTGAGCGCCCCGGAAGATCCGGTAATGGGCATTACACCGTTGTCATCGCGGCCCACCCATACCACCGTCAGGTAATTGCCGCCAAAGCCCGCAAACCAGCTGTCCCGTTGGTCATTGGAGGTGCCAGTTTTGCCTGCCAGCACGGTGCTGCCGGGGAGAACACGGTAAGCACCTTTGCCAGTGCCCTCCCGCATAACTACCTGCATGGCATATTGCAGCAAGTGCATTACATGTGGCTGAAACCGCGCGGAGCTTTGCCGGGGATATCTTTTTAGAGGCTCATTCTCTGTGGTGTAAACCGAGTCGATACTGCTCAGGGGGCTGTAGTAACCGTCGCTGGCGATGGTGTGGTAAAGACCTGCCACGTCAAAAGGTGACATGGAGATTGCCCCCAGCGTTAGCGCAGGAACCTCGGCTATGGGTCGCTCGTAGCCCAGTGCGCGGATGGTGTCGGCCACGTGATTGATACCCAGGTTTATCCCTAAACGTGCGGTCGACTGATTGTATGATCGACCCAAGGCTTCATAGAGCGGCACTTCGCCATGATCCTGATGGTCAAAGTTTCTGGGCCTCCACACCTCTCCATCATCCAGCGTTTTACTAAATGCGCTGTCATCAAGCAGGGTAGCGAGCGTATAGGTTTGGGCTTGCTGCAAAGCTGTTAAATATACGGCGGGCTTAATGGTCGAACCCACCGGGCGGCGAGTATCTAGCGCTCGGTTAAAACCGGCAAAGCCGGCCTGCCGCGAACCGGCGATGGCGACGACCTCACCGGTACCGACTCGAACAACCACCGCCGCTGCCTGCAAACTAGCCTTTTTTATGCCCTTATTTTGCTCCAGTTTGCTTAGTTCACTCGCCAAAGTGCTCTGCAAGGTGTTTTGCACCTGGGGGTCAAAGCGAGTGAATATTCGCAAGCCTTCAGAGCGAAGGTCATCGTCCTGATAATCCTTGCGCAACTGACGTCGAATCAAATCAAGATAGGCTGGGAATAAATTGGTATTGGTGCCTGGACGGGTAGAAATATCGAGGGCTTTGGTTTTCGCCTGTTTCGCACTTGCATTATCGAGTAGTTGCTGGGTTTCAAGCTGATCAATAACCAGGTTTCTTCGCGCCAGGGCCCGTTCTGGGTGGCGCCGAGGGTCGTAATAAGATGCGCCCTTGGCGAGTCCGGTTAGCAGGGCGATTTGATGGAGATCCAGCTCTTCGAGGGGCTGGCGAAAATAATGGCGGCTGGCCATGCCGAAACCGTGGATGGCCCGTTTGCCGGATTGACCCAAATATATTTCATTAATGTAGGCTTCGAGAATCTCTCCCTTGCTGTAATGAACTTCGAGCAATACCGCCATGATGGCTTCCATGCCCTTGCGCAAGAGGGTTCGCTCTGCACTCAGGTAAAAATTCTTGACCAACTGCTGGGTAATCGTGCTGCCGCCCTGACTCATCTTGCCTGCGCGCAAATTCCCGAACATGGCTCGAGCAATACCTCGTGGTGAAACGCCCCGATGCTGATAAAAGTTTCGGTCTTCCACCGCGATCAGGCTTTCTATCAGGAAGGGTGGCAAACTTTCCAGGCCCACCGGCTCCCGATCCTCCAGATGATCCGGATAAATACCGCCGATCAGCAGAGGTTCGAGCCGCACCACCGATAGTGAGTTACCTTGTTTGTTGGCGACCTTGCTAACACCGCTGCTATCGAATTTAAGTCGAATGTTCTGGGCGGCTTGCGGTCCATCCCAAAACTCAAAAGCCCGCGCACTGATATCAACCCGGCTGCCAGCCAGGCGGTATTGTCCCGGACCCGGAGCCCCGCCCACCTGCCCATAACCCAACTTTTTTAGCTCCCAAAGCAGTTCCGTCTCGGTCAGGGGTAAGCCTTCATACAATTCCAGGGCGCGACTGTAAACATGGGATGGCAGCGACCACTTGGCCCCCGAAAATTTGTTACGGACGATGATATCTAGCGCTGCTACAAAAATAACGCTGAGTAGCAGGCCAACCAGCACCGTGACCTTAATCAGGCGTTTTATCAAACTCGGTTTTTTACGGGCTGACTTCTTTTTGCGCTTACCTTGTTTTTTCTTCGCCAAGCTCAACTCCGCTTAATCGGTATGCCATCACAGAAGGTGGCTGGTTCTAGTGTTAGGAGGATATAAGTTGATAGCTGATTTCGAAACTAAATCATAACAAGGCGCAGGGCTATTTACTCTGACTAGATGCGGGCGATAATAGCGGCCCTCAAAAACAGGATGGGCACACGCAAATGGCTGGAAAAAAATACCACGTTTATGGCATTGGTGCAGCCCTGGTGGATACCGAAATCGAAGTGGAAGACCATGAGTTGGTCGGCTTTGGTATCGAAAAAGGCCTGATGACGCTGGTCGATGAAGAGCGACAGCAAACCCTGATTGAACACCTTGAAGACCATCTCACCGTCGCCCGCCGAACCAGTGGCGGCTCGGCGGCCAATAGTATTATCGCGCTGAGCTGCTTTGGCGGTAAAAGTTATTATTCCTGCAAGGTGGCTGACGACGAGAACGGTCGTTTTTATCTGGCCGATCTTGCCGCTGCCGGAGTCGATCATCCCGATGGCAATAATCTGCCCACCGGCACAACGGGAAAATGCCTGGTGTTAGTCACCCCCGATGCTGAGCGCACCATGAATACTTATCTGGGCATTAGCGAAACGCTTGGTGTTGCTAATCTCGACTTAAGTGCGGTGACCGCGTCGGACTTTCTGTATCTGGAGGGCTATCTCGTGACCTCGCCCACGGGCCGAGCAGCGGCCATCAAAGCCCGACAACATGCCGAACAAAATGGCACCAGAACGGCGCTTAGCCTGTCAGACCCCGGCATGGTGGCCCATTTTCGAGAGGGTCTTGATGACAT
>JAHRWI010000155.1 GCA_019090225.1 Porticoccaceae bacterium | reverse complement strand
CCTTAATAGTGTGTTGTTGTAATGCCTTAGCCATAACCGCAAAAACTGGGGGCGATGGAAAAGCGTATTTGGAAGCCTGGAGAGAATAGTGATCCTTCTTGATACAGACAAGGCCAAGATGGCAGTGCTTTGATCAGGATCAACATTGGTTTTTGATACTGAATGCTAACTTAGCGTCGCACAGTGGAAGAGCCGGTTTTAATCGGCGGAAAAGCAAATATGGGGGTGTCAAAGTAATTGTTGGTATGCCCATAATTTATATGCTTAGGAGTAATACCAAGCGCGCGCAAGGTGGTGTCTGGTCTTGGTGTGGTTAATGAGATTACTGTTGACCCGTCAACACCTTGACCTTCATACTTGCGAGTTCAATTATTAAACCAGCGCATTTGGCAGTGGGTGTTTCCAGGCCCAGCGTATCAACCAGTTCACTAACAACCTAGAGGTAGCTTTGAAATGGCTAAATCAAAACAAACTGCAGGGAAGGATGGCGTGGCCCAACTCAGTTCCTTCGACCCCGTCGCCGGAGACGATAGTAAGCCGCAATCCTATTATGATGAGATAAAGAAGAAATTTGCCGAGGAGCGGGATTTACGTTTGAACTTTCGGCCCGAGGGTACCGGACAATTTAATTCTAACCTCGAAGGGAGTTTGGAGCACTTCGGGAAAGATACCTATAATCGCGATGTCAAACCCCGTGATGCGCTGACTGATACTGTTGAAGTATTGTTTATCGGCGGTGGTTTCTCGGCGCTGCTGACTACGCCGCAACTGCGGGACATCGGCGTTAAAAGCATTCGCATTGTCGAGCGCGGTGCCGATGTCGGTGGCACCTGGTACTGGAACCGCTATCCGGGTGCTGCCTGTGATGTCGTTTCCTACGATTACCTGCCTCTGCTTGACGAAATGGACTATGTTCCCAAGGATCGTTATGCCAAGGCACCCGAGATTTATGAGCATTGCCAGGCGATTGCCAAAAAATATGATCTTTATGATCTGGCCGTATTCCAGACCACTGTCACTTCCACTGTCTGGAATGAAGAAGAAAAACTATGGCACGTGAAGACCGACCGCGGCGATCATATGAAAGCCAAGTTTGTTATCTGTGCCAATGGTCCCATGTCCAAGCCCAAGCTGGCAAAAATCGATGGTGTCGAACGTTTTAAGGGGCACTCTTTCCATACCTCGCGTTGGGATTATGAATATTGTGGTGATGACCTCTCTAAGCTAGCCGATAAACGCGTAGCCATTATCGGCACAGGCGCAACTGCGGTGCAGGCTGTACCGGGCCTCGGGGAAAATGCTAAAGAATTGTATGTATTCCAGCGTACACCATCGTCTATTGATATCCGCAACGACTGGCCCACCGATCCCAACTGGGCGCGGAAATTGCGGCCAGGTTGGCAAGCCAAGCGGCGTCAGCGCACCATTGATGGTCCGCGCTTGACCGAAAAGCAAAAGGCCGAGCGAGATAAGCTGTCGAATGAGGAGAAGATACGCAAACAGGAAAACGCCAACATCGATTACATGATGTGGATTCATGATCGCATTGGTGAAATCGTCACTGACAAAGCCACGGCCGACGCGTTGAAACCCTGGTATATGTTTATGTGTAAGCGACCCTGCTTCCATGACGAATACCTACCTACTTTCAATCGACCCAATGTGCATCTGGTTGATACTCACGGTCAGGGCGTTAGCGAGATTACTGAGAAAGGGCCGGTATTTGATGGCAAGGAGTACGAAGTAGACTTAATCATCTACGCGACCGGTTTTGAGGTTCAGAAGACCGGTATCTACAATTCAATCGTCGGTCAGAATGGTCTTGAAATTAACGATAAATATAAAGATGGTATCCGCACCTTGTTTGGTGTGCAGTCCCACGATTACCCCAATATGTTTATTATGGCCGGTTATCAGGCTTCGTTTCAGTTCAATATTACCGACGTATTGACTGTGCAGGGCGGCTATATCGCATCCTGCATTGACTATGCTCTCAAGAATAATTGCCAATCCATCGATATCACGCCGGAAATTGAAGATTGGTGGGTACAGGAGGTGATTAACCATCGCGGTAAAACTGATCGTAATAAGGATTGTACGCCGGGTTACTATAACTTTGAAGGTGAAGAGAATCGTCGTCAGGATGGTACCTATAACGGGGGCTTTAAACGTTATATTGAACTCATCGATGAGAAGAAAGAACACATGGGAGATATCTTGATCGCTAAGTGAGAATAGATGTTTAGCTAACCCTGCTTAGGTAAAAAGGGCCGATGACTTTATATTCATCGGCCCTTTTTGTTGGCTGTTTTACTTGTAATATTGACCTGTGTCAGCCCTCATTGGGTCTGCTCCAGACTGCCGTTGTGCATCTGTGAGTGGCTTGGCTACAATGCGGGGCCTCAATGAATGTTTACGAAATGTTATGACTAGTTATTTGGATGACAAGCTTTTATGACCACTTATAAAGTTGCAATTCTCGAAGGGGACGGTATCGGTCCTGAAATAATGTGTGAAGCACTAAAGGTGCTCGCGGTGATAGAAGGCCGAAGCCAGGTTTCCTTCGACCTCACTGAGGCACCTTTTGGCGCCGGTGCCTATTTTGACCACGGCCACCCGTTTCCGGAGCAGACCCAGGCGATTTGCGATAGTGCCGATGCGATCCTCAAAGGCCCAGTGGGGCTGGCCCACGAAGAAGCCCTGAAAATCCCGGTCGACCTTCAGCCTGAGCGCGGCGCGGTGTTGCCACTGCGGGCTCGCTACAATACCTATGCAAATCTGCGGCCCATATCGCTGCCTAAAGCGCTGGCGCATTTTTCACCCTTAAAGCCCGAGATTATCGGTGCAGGTCTCGACATAATTTTGATTCGTGAGCTGGTTGGCGGGCTTTATTTCGGCGAGAAAACCGTCGGTGTCGATGACAATAATCTTCGTTATGTGGATGAATCTCTTCGCTATGATGAGGTGCAGATTCGACAGGTGCTGAAGGTGGCCTTTGATCTCGCTGCCAAGCGCAAACAAGTGCTGCACAATATTCACAAGAGCAACGTATTGAAATCCAGCGTGCTGTGGAATGAGGTGCTGGAAGAAGTCCGCCAGGATTATCCCACTGTAGAGGTAGTACACATGTTGGTGGATGCCGCGGCAACCCATCTGTGCCTGAACCCCTGCCAGTTCGACGTGATGGTCATGGAGAATATGTTTGGCGATATTCTCAGCGACCAATGCGGTGGTCTGCTGGGTTCGCTTGGCCTGATGCCTTCTGCCTGCGTTGGTGATGGTAAGGCCTACTACGAGCCTTCCCACGGTTCTGCGCCTGATATTGCCGGGCAAAATATTGCCAACCCTTATTCCATGATTGGCTCAGTGGCGATGATGCTGGAACACAGCTTTGGCATGGTCGAGGAAGCCAATAATGTCTGGGCCGCTATGCAGGGCGTGTTTGGTGATGGCTACGCGACGTCTGATCTCGCCCCCGTGGGCAGTACAGCCGAAATTATCAGTACCCAGGTATTTGGTGACAAGGTGGTAGAAAAACTACTGTCTCTGGGCAGCACCTAGGAAGGTATTAAACATGAATACGCATTTTGAAGTTGATCACCTCGCACCCTTTGTTGGTTCAGAAATCAGCGGGCTGGATCTGTCCAAAGCCATCGCGCCCGATACTCTGGAGGTGCTGCGGAAATTGTGGCTCGAACGCAAAGTACTATTTTTTCGTGATCAAAGCTTAACACCGGATCAACAAGTGGCGTTTACCCGGCAGTTTGGCGAAGTGGATAAATACCCTTTTTTAAAGGGTATAGAAGGTAATCCTCTGGTTGCCCCAGTACTCAAATTACCCGAAGAAACCATTAACTTCGGCGGTATTTGGCATTCGGATACCACCTACCTGGAAACCCCTGCTGGGGGTGCTAGCCTTTACGCCCTTGAGTTGCCACCGCTTGGTGGAGATACTATATTTTGTAACATGGGTAAGGCCTATGAAACATTGCCTCAGGGTGTGAAAGATACGGTTGATGATCTGAAAGCAATTAACACTTCATCCAAAGCTGCGGTGTCTAAAACACGCGTCAATCGCATTGCTGACAGTGGGGATAGTTCAGCGCCTGAAGAGTTTACTAACGTCCACCCAGTTATTCGAACCCACCCTGAATCTGGCGAGCGCACGCTTTACGTTAATGAGGCTCATACGCTCTGTTTTGAAGGCTGGACTGAGGAGGATAGTGAACCTCTGTTGAACATGCTGTATATGCATGCACGTAAGCCAGAGTTTCAGTGTCGTTTTCGCTGGAGTCCAGGTGCGGTTGTTATCTGGGATAATCGCTCCAGCCATCATTACCCCATTAATGACTACCATGGCTATCGTCGCTTGCTGCATCGAGTTTCTTTGAAAGGTAGCGTGCCTGTTTAGACCTCGCACTTATTTAGGCTGTGCTTAATGAGAAACTTTGCAGGAGAAGGGCAACCAAACCAATCATCCGCATTATCAGCTCGACCATTGGATGAGGATAAGAAAGTCCAGGCCGTTCAAAGACACGCTGTTAATGCTAGCCTTCTCAATCATATTGCTGACCACAGCCGGACAAAAACCATTAGTGGTGGGTGCATTAAATCTTTGAGGGTTATATTCCCCGCCGCTTGCGGTGAAAAAATATTTCGCGATGCGGAGCGGGTGAATGCATTTTAATACCCCACCCGTTTGGGGCGGAGTGGTTTATTTGGTATCAAGGGAGATCTATCGTTGTTGCGGACGATGCTAATGTGGATGTGGAGTGTCTTGTGCTTTGGTCGTCGATAAGATTGAGCTCTGCCCACGTTAGATTGTGTAATCCCGTTTCACGCAATAAATGAATAAACCGCAAGGTTCTAAAACCATCGAACCAGGTGTGCATGTGCTTTATGTAAGTGTCCTGGGTCTTGCTGATACTTCTGCTGGCTTTGATGGCTTTGTCGATGCCGAGATTTTGCAGGGCTTGTATGACTGGCCTTGATAATGCTTGATCTATGAGCGCCTGCTGCCAGGTATTGGGCATCGCTTCGAGCCATTGTCCGAGATGCTTAAACACCTGAGGGTGATAAAAAATATCGGCTTGATACAGGCTTTCCTCGTCAATTAGGCGACGGATAGCGGGGCCAGTGCCAAAGGGTGCGCGGTCTGACTGTCGCGCCTCGATCAGAATATGTGG
>JAHRWI010000154.1 GCA_019090225.1 Porticoccaceae bacterium | reverse complement strand
GTGGTCAAGGTCTTTATTGATCAGGTCAGAGAGCGGGCAATTGGTCAGGCGGTAAGTTTAAGCCTTGATCCTGGCCAGCAGTTTCTGAAAATTGTTCAGGATCAGCTCGAAGAGGTGATGGGTTCCAGCAATGAAGGCCTTGATCTCGCCGCCCAGCCCCCTGCAGTGATTCTGATAGCGGGTTTGCAAGGGGCCGGTAAAACGACCTCTGTGGCCAAGCTGGCGCGCTATTTACAGGAGCGCGAAAAGAAAAAAGTCATGGTGGTTAGTGCCGATGTCTATCGGCCTGCTGCGATCGAACAATTACGCACCCTGGCAAGCGAAGTCGGGGCTGAATACTTTCCCAGTGATGTGAGTCAAAAGCCAGTTGATATTGTTACCGCAGCTCTGAGCGAGGCCCGTAAACGTTTTACTGATGTGTTAATTGTCGATACCGCCGGCAGGCTGCATATCGATGAAGTCCTGATGGACGAAATCAAGCAGCTACACGGTGCCATCAAGCCGGTCGAAACCTTGTTTGTTATCGACGCCATGATCGGCCAGGATGCCGTCAACACGGCTAAGGCCTTTAACGAGGCACTGCCTCTGACCGGGGTGATATTGACCAAAGTTGATGGCGATGCAAGGGGTGGAGCGGCGCTATCTGTTAAGCAGGTGACGGGTAAGCCCATCAAGTTTCTTGGCGTCGGTGAAAAAGTTGATGCGCTTGAGCCATTCCACCCGGATCGTATTGCCTCTCGAATTCTGGGCATGGGTGATGTGCTGTCGCTGATTGAGGATGTCGAGCGCACAGTTGATCGAAAGAAAGCCGAAAAGTTAGTCAAAAAAGTTCAAAAGGGTAAGCGCTTTGATCTTGAAGACTTACGCGATCAGCTACTGCAAATGCAAAATCTCGGCGGTATGGGTTCCATGCTGGAAAAACTTCCCGGTATGGGCAATATGGCCCAGATGGCAGAAAAGGCCGATTTAAGCTCCCAGCTAGGGAGGATGACAATTATTATTGATTCCATGACGCCCGCCGAGCGGCGTAATCCAGATATTCTCAACGGCTCCCGGAAACGTCGTATCACCCTGGGTTCAGGGTCGAGTATTCAGGATTTGAATCGCCTGCTAAAGCAGCATAAGCAGATGGGCAAAATGATGAAACGCATGAAAGGCAAGGGTATGGCGAAAATGATGCGTGGCATGGAAGGCATGTTGCCACCCGGCAGTGGAGGCATGCCGCCAGGACGTTTTTGAGTTTTTTGATGGCATACCCCGGTCCGCGAAAGGCTGGCAAAAAACCGCTCCTGGATGCTGAAAATAGATGGCTTGAGGCGTTTTCATTGGCGTCAAATTGACGTAAAATAGCGCGCTTTTTTAGGGTCTGTATTCGACTGATATCTTGGTCGCTTAGTTTGTCGCGAGACATAAGATCTATTTAGGGACACTCTGGCTTGGAATAAGCCGAAGTGTTTAGTTAGTTAGCAACAGGAAGATAAATTTCATGGTAACAATTCGTTTGGCACGGGGCGGCTCAAAAAAACGTCCATTTTATCATTTGACAGTTTGTGACAGTCGTGTCGCCAGAGATGGCCGATATATCGAGAGAGTAGGGTTTTTTAACCCTGGTGCGCGCGGTCAGGAAGAGCGTTTACGCATTGATATGCCTCGCCTGGAACACTGGGCCAGCCAGGGAGCTACTTTGTCCCAACGTGTGGCTAGCCTGGTTAAAGAAGTCAGCGCCCAGCCAGCGGCAGCCTGATTGAGAATCGCCCAGTCTTGAATTGCATAGTCTTATAGACCTGGCGACGGCATTGTCCGAAAACTCGTCTGATTCTGTTCAATCTGGTGATATACAGTCTGATCGTGTGCTCGCTATGGGCCGAATCACGTCAGTCTATGGTATTAAAGGTTGGGTGAAGATCGAATCTTCGACCGAAGCTAAGGCAAACATTTTTGCTTACCAACCCTGGTATATCGCGGGTAAAAATGGTCTGCAAAGTATAGAGGTAGATGAATACAGAGCTCACGGTAAGGCTTACGCGGGGCATATTAAAGGTGTTGATGACCGGGATGTCGCTCAGGCCTATTGCCGCAAAGATATTTATATCGAGAAAAGGCTGTTACCCGAGCTTGGCGATGATGAGGTTTACTGGCACCAGCTGGAAGGCCTGAAAGTTTATAGCATTGGTGTTTTAGAAGGTGACTCTGGCGCAGAGAGTAATCCTGGTGGCGACAGAACATTACTGGGTGAAGTTAGCGAGATTATGGAAACCGGCGCCAATGATGTGCTGGTTTTGAAGAGTTGCCTTAACAGCATTGACGAACGCGAGCGCCTGGTACCCTGGCTTGATGAGTTTTTGCATAGTATCGACCTTGGCAAGGGTGAAATCGAAGTGTACTGGGATCCGGAATTTTAGTTAGGGCTTTGTCGCAAGAATTTGTCGCAAAAAGAAGGTGTAGCAAGAAACTCGCGAAGAAATAGCAGTGGTTTTTCTTAGGCGTTCAGTAATGAGCATTTGAAATCGAGGCAACAAAAAAGTGAAACTGGCTGTGGTCACTTTGTTCCCCGAAATGTTTGGCGCGATGACGGACTATGGCGTAACCAGCAGGGCCATTAGTAATCGGGTCGTAGAGATTAACTTCTACAATCCACGCAGTTATACCAGCGACCGTCACCAGACGGTTGACGACAGGCCTTACGGTGGAGGCCCCGGTATGGTGATGACCATAGAGCCTTTGCGTCAAGCTATATCGGCAGCAAGAGATTGGGCTGGGAGTGAGGATAAACCCGGCCATATAAGTCGGCCCAAAGTGGTGTATATGTCACCCCAGGGTCGCGTGCTAAACCAGCAGGTCGTTAATGACTTTGCTGGCCAGGCACAAAACCTGGTACTAGTCGCCGGACGCTACGAAGGCATAGACGAGCGCCTGTTAGCAATAGAAGTCGATGAAGAGTGGTCGATTGGTGATTATGTTGTCAGTGGCGGTGAATTACCGGCCATGGTGTTTATGGATGCACTGATGCGGCAATTGCCTGGAGTTTTAGGGCATGATGAGTCGGCCGCTCAGGATTCATTCGCGGAAGGTTTGCTGGATTGCCCTCATTACACCAGACCAGAGGACTACCAGGGCCAACGGGTGCCGGAAGTATTGTTATCCGGCAACCACGAAAAGATACGCCGATGGCGCTTAAAGCAATCTTTGCAGCGGACATTGGAGCGTAGGCCAGAATTGATTACTGCTTTGTCGAGCGATGAAGAACAAGGTGAGTTGTTATTAGAAATACGCGCTGGCAAAGAAGGCCAGAGTGATGAGAGAAGTGATAAATCTTAATTGTCAGGTTTTAATTACCAGATCTTAATTATCAGAAATGATTATTAGTAAACTAACATTAGCAAGTCGGTCGCCTAATCGACCACGGAACCTACCAGGAGCAGGTCATGAGTAAGAACAATATTATTGCTGAGCTAGAAGCTGAGCAGATGGGTAAAGAAATTCCTGCGTTCAGCCCGGGTGACACTGTGGTTGTTCAGGTTAAAGTGAAAGAAGGTGATCGTGAACGTCTTCAGGCCTTTGAAGGCGTGGTGCTGGGTATTCGTAATCGCGGTATCAATTCTGCGTTTACGGTGCGCAAAATTTCTAGTGGTATCGGTGTTGAGCGAACTTTCCAGACCTATAGCACCCTGCTTGAAAGTATTACAGTGAAACGCCGAGGCGATGTTCGACAAGCGAAGCTGTACTACTTACGTGAGCTCTCTGGTCGCGCAGCACGTATTAAGGAAAAGCTTTAATAGCCTTGCCTGCCCGATGTACTAGAGGCAACGAAGGTATGGAAGGCATGAAGGTAAAAAAAGCGGCGTAAGCCGCTTTTTTTCTGCCAGAAATTTACGATCAGTGGATTTGACGGAAACTTCGTTTCCGAAGTTGAAGCTATCAGGGCAAGGTACCGAAACGCGTTACACTAAGCCCATTTTAAAGCCTCGATGGTCAATACCGACTGAGGTTAATCGTCGTTAGTTAGATATTGTGCTATGGCTCAGGATGCAGAAGTATCATTAAAGCCCGACCCAGAGCGGGCACTGATTGCTCAATACCTGGATGCCCTGTGGTTGGAGCGTGGACTCAGCGATAATACCCTGGCGTCCTATCGTCGGGACTTGAAAGCCTGCAGTCATTGGTTACAGGCTCAGGGCCAGGGTTTGCTGCTTGCTGATGAAGCCTCACTGCAAGCTTACTTCGCCTCTCGTATCGAACAGGCTGTTAGCCCTCGGTCTATTGCTAGAGCCCTGTCATGCTTAAGGGGTTTTTTCAATTATTGTCTCCGGGAAAATAAAATTTTAAGCAATCCAACAGCCTTGATTGAAAGTCCAAAGCTGGGTCGCCCCTTACCTAAAAGTCTCACCGAAGATGATATCGGACTGCTACTGGCCGCGCCGGATGTTAATACCGCTATCGGTCTGCGAGATAAAGCCATGATTGAGCTGTTATATGCCACTGGCCTGCGGGTATCAGAACTGATTGGCTTGAGTTTGTCCCAGGTGAACCTACGTCAGGGCGTGGTACGGGTGATCGGTAAAGGCGACAAAGAACGCCTGGTGCCGATGGGTGAAGAGGCGATTGACTGGCTACTTAATTATCATCGGCAGGCGCGTCCAGAGCTACTCGCTGGCAAGCAGATTGAAGTGTTGTTCCCTAGTAGTCGAGGCCAGCAGATGACCCGGCAAACATTCTGGCATCGGATCAAACATTGGGCGAGTGTGGCAGGTATCGATAAACCATTATCACCCCACGTACTGCGTCACGCTTTTGCAACACATCTCCTTAACCATGGCGCTGACCTGAGAGTGGTACAGTTGCTGCTGGGGCACAGTGATTTGTCTACTACACAAATTTACACCCATGTTGCCCGTAGTAGGATGAAGGCATTACACACCGAGCATCATCCCCGTGGTTAGCTTTCCCGGATCGACAGCAAGTTTTTTGCAGGGAACGGAAGCGATGCTTTACACTCAAACGCGACGATATATAAATTAAGAGATAACTATGTATAAAAAGTACGTTTTGAATGTTCTGGTGCTAGCGGGCCTAGTTTTATTTGGCACCGGCGCAATGGTGCATGCTGAGTCCGAGCAAACCGGGAGTGTTGATGGAAACGTTAGTGCGGCTATTATCGCCATGCTAAAAACAGCCCGTCCAGACCTTAAATACGGGGCCGTAAGCCCCAGCCCGATAAATGACATTTATGAGGTTCAGGTAATCGGCGGGCCGGTGCTTTATGTGGCTAAAAATGGCGAATACTTTTTTGACGGGGATATGTATCAAATCAAGGCTGGCCGATTTGTGAATCTTCGGGAGCAGGCCATGGTCGGCACACGTAAGCAGTTACTGGCAGAGCTTAATGTCAAAGATATGATTGTCTTCCCAGCGGCAGGGCCGGCTAAAAGTGTTATCAATGTGTTTACTGATATCGATTGCGGTTATTGTCGAAAGCTTCATAAGGAAGTACCTGACCTCAATAGCCGAGGTATCGAAGTGCGCTACCTGGCGTTCCCAAGAGCCGGTATTGGTTCTCCCTCCTATGACAAACTTGTTTCTGCGTGGTGTTCTGATACGCCGGGAGAAACCTTGACCGAGTTAAAAAATGGAGGCCAGGTAGAGGCTAATCAATGTGCCGATAATCCCGTGGCTGCCCAATATCAGCTGGGGCAAGTGATGGGCGTAAATGGCACCCCAGCTATTTTGCTTGCCGACGGTAATTTGTTACCTGGCTATCGACCAGCGGCGGATCTGGCTCGTCTACTCAGTGTAGAGTAATGGCATTGATTCGGCAATTGATCGGCTGAGCTTTCTTCTGGCGAAGGCTATTTGCTACAACTTGAGCGCTAGTTAACTGCCATAGAATATTTTCTGGGGCTACTCCCCCCAGGCTTAAAGGCAGTGCTAGTTTGGCTATCTCGCGACAGGTAATGCTAAACTGCGTTTTTTATAGGTAATAGGCACTTGGTTAATAGTTACCTAGCGTGCTGCCGTTCGTGCAGTACGCCGACTACATAATAAAAAATTACCGTTAAGTTATACCGACCAGGCAATGATCTTTGGCTTAGCCGATCATTGGTCTGCAGCCGTGTGTCCAGAAGTATGTTGTCGGAAGAGGCTATAGCGTGAATGTTACATTAATGGATTTGGGTATTTAAATTGAGTTCGAATAAGATAAAGAGACGAGATGGCGACATGGCAAAAAGAGAGTCAAATATTGTAAGTACAAGGGTTAGAAATTTGGGCCTTCGAAACTTAGGGGCAGCTTTTCTACTGCTGATAAGTGCGATTTCCGTGACCACGCTAGCAGCAGAAGCCAAAAGCTGGCGATCAGTCGGCGAGCTGCTACCCCATGAACTCGCCCGGCTTGATCTTCGAGGTCCTGGACCTCGTGATAGTAAGATCCCCTATATACCGGCTGAACCCTACCCCTTTGCTGCGCCGTTTACCGTTGAAGAGATGACCTACCGTGCTATGGAGTTTACCCAGCATGCTCGCTGGTCCAGCGTTATTGTCGATGTTTATGGTTCGATGACCGGTGCCGGCTACATGGATCAGGGCGTCACGATTACCTATAAGCAGTGGGTCGCACCAGCGCCGGGTGTTCAAGGCCAGATTGAAACGCCCCCCGGTGAGAGCTATGTGAAAATGATTCACCACTTCACCTACCCACCGAGAATTGCCGGTCAACAGCATATGTGGCATGTGAAGCGTTCGGACCAAGACCTGAAGACGCGCCTCGATATGTTTGTCTACACACCGGGTCTGCGGCGAGTGCGCAGAATTCCCCAGCCCCAGCGTGATGTGCCTTTTCAAAATAACCCTCAATCTTTCGATGTGATTGTTGGGCGCGATGCCTGGGAGTTTTCGCCAAGGTTGCTTGGTGCTGATGTGCTGGAGGAGACTGTGCGCTTTCCCAACACTCGCCCCGGTATCACCCTGCGGCGGCCCAATGGCAGTTATTATCAAAAGGCAGCGGCAGATATCAAGCTAATGGGCGATGATTATCCGGCATACACTGCCTCTGGCGGCGTACCCTGTTTCGTTGTTGAGGCGATACCCAAGGATGACTGGCTCAAAGGTTATTATGATCGAAAGGTACTTATTTGGATGGATCAGCAGTACTTTTACCCCCTGCGCCTGGAATCTTACAACGAGGCCGGTGAGCTGATTTTGATTGAAGAACGGATCGGCTGGCATGCCAATCCGGCAAAGGGCGAGCAAGGCTATAGTAAGCTTATTACGACTTATTATGATCCCCGAGTCGACCTGATGAGTTATACCCTCCATGATGCCCCGCAGGTAATTGATATTTCTGCGGAGGAGGGCAACCTGGTATTCCGTCCGGACTTTATGCGCCGCAACTGGTTGAAGTCACCTTTGCGAAAGAGCCAGGCGCTGGTTCAGTCGCCTGAACAGTATTATTTGAGGCCGCGTTTGTACGAGGGAAAATTTCCGGATTCAAGGAAAATTAATGTTCCGGAATTTGTTACCCGAAGAATGGCGGAGCAGGAAGCGCGGGGGCATCTAGTATTTGATGATCAAGCCGAATCACCGGTATTAAATGATCCCAGCGTGGCCTTGCCAGAGGCCGAGAAGAGCTTCCAAATTACAGCAAATCAATAATAAAAAACCCCTGATCTGACAGATAAATTATCTATCTGTCAGATCAGGGGTTTGGTAGCGCTTTAAGCGTTTCCGCCGACTAGCTATCTCTAGTTAGTCTCCAGTTAGCCAATACGCCAGTACCCCCTTAACCAACACCGGGCAGGTTAAATGCCGCTGCAACGTTGTCGTGAACGATGGCATTTTTCTGCGCCTCGGTTAAATGGGCCATTTGCTGAGCCAGGACTTGCTGAGAACGGGGGTAAGTGGAATCCGTGTGGGGATAATCACTGGCCCAAACCAACTTGTTATTGTTGACGAGCTTTGGTGACTCATAGGCCGTTTCATCATCCTGGAAAGTAAACCAGATATTTTCCCGCACATAGTGGCTAGGTGGTTTAGATATGATGCGCTCCAGGCCGGTGCCGAGTCGTTCGGCATTGTGATCAGCCCGAGCCATATAGTGAGGCACCCAACCGGCATCTCCTTCAGCGACAACCAATTTTAATTTCGGATGGCGTTCAAATACACCGCCAAACAAAAATAGCCCGATAATATCCTGTACGCCACGAATAAGGTTCATAAAGCCGTTTGCGGTATGTCCGCGTGGTGGCTTAAATACTGAAGCTACGTCGTGACCTTTCATGGTCAGGATGTGGAAGCAAATCGGCAGGTCGAGATCAACCGCGCATTGCCACAAGGCATCATAATCGGGGTGATCGTAATCTTCGTACTGAGGGTTGCCGGTCATCATCATGCCAACCATGCCCATTTCTTTGGCGCGCTTAAAATCACCGATCATCTCATCAATGGATCCGCCAGAGGTTTGGGCCAGGCCGTAGAGGCGAGTTGGAGCTTCGCTGCAAAAACTTTGAAGCCAGCGGTTATAGGCATTAAAGCAGGCGGATTTATAAGCGTAATCCTCAAGTCCACACAGGACCATGCCTACTGAGGCGTAGATGATTTCGGCGCATATATCTTCTTCATCCTGGATCGCGAGGCGGGGGCCAGGATTCCACGCTGCTTGTGGCAGTTCATCAAAATTGGCGTTGCGCTGGATGCGTAATTCAGCGGTGGGAACCCCGGCACCAGCAAGTAAGCCCAGGGGCAGCGGGTTTTTCATACCTTCAACAACGAAGGCATCGACGCCGTGTTTGTTTTTTTCCTGACGCGGCGCGGTGGCCCGATATTTTGGATCAATAAAATCGATATAGCAGTTAGGTGGCTCAACAATATGGGAATCTGCTGATATGCAGGACTTCATAGGAGTTCTCCAGTGGATGAATAAGCTGTAGTGGGATGGTTAAAATTCAGCTCACTGATACTAGACGCTAGGGTGTGTAAGGTCAATTCAAGATAAAGTGTCAGTGGTTTTACATAGCTTATGGCAGTTTTAAAAAGGTGAGATATTTTTATAAATGAGACGGCGATAGTGCCAGTGTTTGGACATAAGCGACACATTGAAATGACGACAATGTATAGTTGGACAGCTGGCTTATTGACCAGGAAAAAGGGGCTTCGGAAGCAGGTCTTTGCGGACACTTATCTAGAACGAATGTGGCCAGGTACTTGTCGATGATCGTAGTTCTTACCGGGTGCAGGCAGTGGGCTGCTGATTTAGATCGAGCCGGATCTTAACAGCCAATAATTTGATTGTGGGGCTATTTAGTTGTTCAGATACTTAACCGTTGTGCTCACCGTTGTGGTTTTGATAACGAGTTGCTCAGTAGGTCCTGATTATTCACGACCAGCCAGCCAGGCCTCCCTATCTCCTGACTATCTCTCCTCCGAGTTGTTGTTTTCCTCGGGATTATCGCCTGAAAAAACCACTAATGAGGATGGGGACGGGCTTACGCAGTGGTGGCGCAGTTACAGTGATCAGGTGCTTGATAGTTGGGTAGAGCAACTTGTGGCTGGCAATCTCGATCTGAAAGCTGCGGCGGAAAGGTTAGTCCAGGCCCGTGAATTGGTGAATATCCAACAAGCGGTCTGGAGGCCGACATTCGGTATTATCAGCGATGCAAAGCGGAGTTTTTCACCTGGCTTGATTGATGACACCGCGCGTTCTTATCGATCAAATGCTGGCCTCAGCGGTGTGGCCTCCTGGCAGATTGACATATTTGGCCGCACCCGCCGCGCGGTTGAATCGGCTGAATACAGCGCTTTAGCGAGTGCTAATGATTTGCGTAGCCTTGAGTTGTCATTGATCGCAGAACTGGTCAGGCAGCGGGTCGTGCTGGCCTTACTGAGCCGAGAAATTGAGATACAGGAAGATATCGTAAAAAGTCGGCAACAAACCTTGAATACGGTGTCCCGTCGTTATGAGCTTGGTGTCAAGAACACTTCTGCGGTGAGCGTTCATGTCGCCAGGGAAAACTCCACCACGGCTCTGGCTCAGCTGGCTTTGCTTGAGCAGCAATATAAAGAAAGCCTACTCAGCATTGAGGTTTTGTTAAACCAGCGCCCAGGTTCCCTGCAAACTGTCGAGGCAGGTTTCCCCTTATTACCGAGAAACCAGGTGCCCAGTATCGGCACACCGGCCAGATTGCTTGATCGCCGACCCGATATCGTCGGCAGTGAATTGCGCTTAATGGCGGCAAATGCCGGTATTGGAGTGGCAGTTGCCGATTTGTATCCTGATCTGACCTTGTCGGCGAGCAGAGGTTTTAGTAGTGATCAATTGGGTGGTTTACTGACCAATAATAATGGTATTGGCTTGATTGCGGCTAACATCAACTCACGTCTGTTTGAAGGTGGACGGTTACGAGCTCAGGTTCGAGTTCGTGAATCCCAGGCCAGAGAACTCAGCTGGCAATATGCTCAGACTGTATTGAGAGCGATGGCAGACGTCGAAAGGGCTCTTGTACAGGAACAATATTTGCGTCGCCAGGTCGATAATCTGCAGGCCAGCGCGGTGGCAGCGCGACAGGCAGAAGCGCTTAGTCAGGAGCGTTATCAGCGGGGGATAACTACCTTGCTCGAAGTTTTGGAAACCCAGCGACGCAGACAAAACGCGGAGCGCAACTTACTGGCTGCACAACGCGCGAGTTGGACGGCACGGATCAATCTACATCTGGCGCTGGGCGGTGATTGGTTGGATGACAGTCAGCGGAACAGTGACGGCAAGGGTTGATGCCGGAACCGCTTGATACGGGAAAAGGCTAGCTGTTTATAACGTTAATCCTTAACTACGAAGATAAGAGCTAATAAAACAAGAGTTAATAGGGCAAGAATTAATAAAACAAGGGTAATAATGGGTAAAATATTTTCTCGCGAAAACCGTCAACTGGTGTTGGTCATCATCATTGTTGTGGGTGCTGTGGCGCTGTCCAGGATGCTCAGCAGTACCAAAACACTGCCTGATCAAAAACCAGAGTCGGTGCAATTGCCAGTCACTGTTGTGACGCTGGAATCCGCTGCCCACCGGCTGCCGATTCGCAGCACCGGGCGGGTTATTCCTCGAGGTACTGTTTCGATTACACCGCAGGTTTCCGGGCGTGTTGAGTGGGTCAGTGATAATTTATATAGCGGCGGTTACCTGGAAAAAAATCAGTCCTTATTTCGGATAGAAGCGGCGGATTATGAAAATAATGTCGCTCGGGATCAGGCCGAGGTGGCCAAAGCAGAAACCGATCTGGCATTAGAGCGAGCCGAAGCCAATGCTGCCATTGCCGAATGGCAGGCGCTGAATGAAAATATCGTTTTACCAGCACTGGTTAGTCGGGAGCCCCAAATAGCTCAGGCGGAAGCCGAGCTGGCAGCGGCTCAGGCCCGTCTGGCCCAGGCCGAACTGAATCTATCCCGCACCCAATACCGCTTGCCATTTGCTGGGCGAGTTATATCGAGCAGCCTGGAAGCCGGTGAATATGTGCTGGCCGGGCAAAGCTATGGCGAAATCTATAACCAGGATTCCCTTGAGGTGGTCTTGTCTCTGCCTCAGGCCAACTTGCATTGGTTGCGCAGCGCCAAATCCTTATCAAGTTCTGGTGACGAAATTGCAGCGCGTGAATTTTCTGAGATAGCGGTGCAAATAGTATTTCAGGCTCCCGGAGAAGCGAGCGGTGAGTTGTCCATTAGTGGCGAAATATTACGTTTGGGTGCCGTGCTCAATGACACAACCCGGTTCCAGGAGGTGGTGATAAAGCCCATCGGGGACGGCCAGTTGTTGCCTGGTATGTTGACCGACGTGGTGCTTAACAGCGCACCTATTGCTGATACCTGGAAACTGCCGACTACAGCCATTCAGGTAGGTGAATTTGTTTGGCGGGTCGATGACGACCTGACACTACATCGCCTCGAACCGGAAATTATTGCCACCTTAAGCGATGGTGTTATCGTCCGGCTGCCCCTATCGAGTAGCAATGGGCGTTTTGTTGACAGTGCGGTGGCTGGGGCGGTAGAAGGAGCCATGGTCGTTATCATCGATGATCAGGTTGGTGAGCAGTGAGATGACTGACGAAAACAATGGCTCAGACTCTACAGGTAGCGCTTCTCCAGGCTCAGACCAAAACTCAAACTCCGTTTCACAACAGTCTTCTCTGGTAGCCTGGTTCGCTGCTAATAGCGTTGCGGCCAATATCATCATGATATTTTTGTTGGTGGGCGGTTTTATGGCTGCGCGTAATATGGTGACGGAAACTTTTCCATCCCTCGACCCAAGAACCATCACTATTGCCACACCCTATCCGGGAGCCACACCCTACGACGTGGAAGAAAGCATTACCCGCCGAGTCGAGGAAGCGGTTATCGGCATACAAGGTGTTAAGCGCGTGACGTCACGAGCCAGTGAGGGTGCCGGTGTGGTCACTGTAGAGATGGAGGATTTCGCGGACAAAAGCCAGGTTCTGGATGATGTCGAAACCGCTGTCGATGGACTGGTGGATTTCCCGCCGGAAGAGGCAGAGGAAACCTCGGTAGTTAAGACCAAGCGTACCTCAAGCATGATGTCTCTGGCGGTATTTGGCGATATAGACGAGTCGACGCTGCATTATTGGGCTGAAAAAATTGAAAGTGAATTACTGAGCCTGCCGGAAGTCAGCCTGATTAGTATTGCCGGTGGTCGCAATTATGAAATTTCTATTGAGGTTAGTGAACAAACCTTACGCCACTACGGTTTGACCCTGGATGATATTTCTCGTCGTGTCGCTGAGTTTTCCATTGATGTTCCTGGCGGGACTTTACGCACCGAAGGTGGGGATATTTTAATCCGCGTGCAGGATAAGCGTTACACCGGTGCTGAATTTGAAAACATCACCATTCGCAGCGCTAAAGATGGATCCAGATTGCGTTTGGGGGATATAGCTAGCATTCGTGATCATTTTGCCGACGTCCAGATTCTTAATCATTACAACGGAAAACCGGCCTTGTTTGTTGAGGTCTTACGGAGTGACACCCAGGACACTCTGGAGATGGAAGGCGCGATCAAAGCCTACCTTACGACCATTAACCTGCCCGAGGGGCTGGATATTCAAATATGGCGCAATAGCACGGATGTACTCCGTGCCCGCATCAGTCTGATGGTTCGCAACGGTATTCTTGGCTATGTCCTGGTGTTCTTGAGTCTGTTGTTGTTTCTGGATTTAAAGCTCGCCTTCTGGACCAGCCTGGGTATTCCAATTTCCTTTATGGGCGGCTTGTTAGTGGTGTCTTTTACGGGCATCACTATGAATATGATCACGCTATTTGCCCTGATTATCGTGATTGGCATTGTGGTCGATGATGCCATTGTTATTGGTGAAAGTATTTACCATGAGCAGGAGGTAAACCCGGCTAATCGAAACGCCGTTCTGGATGGTGTGTATCGCGTTAAGGCACCGGTGACCATCGGTGTGTTGACCTCCATTGCCGCATTTGCTCCGCTGATATTTTCCACCGGTGCGATGGCGCAAATTATGTTGCCCATTCCCCTGGTGGTGATCGGCATACTGGCTATTTCTCTGGTCGAGGCATTTTATATTCTGCCTGCGCATCTGGCTTCTACCAAACGTTGGAGTGCCGGTTTGTTGGCAGCCTTGCGCGATTACACCCAGGCAGGTTTGGCTCGATTTATTGATCGTAGGCTTGTTCCAGCACTTAAACTAAGCCTGCAATATCGCTATGCGGCGATTGCTATTGCTTGTGCGACTCTCATTATCACTACCGGTATTTTCAAAGGTGGCATCGTCCGCTTTGTGTTTTTTCCGCAGATAGACAGCGATCACATCACAGTTAATTTTAAGATGCCCACCGGTACGCCTTTCGAAACGACTTATGAATACGCGGCACAGATCCTCGCCGCCGGTGAAGAAATGGCGCAGGATGCTGACGCAAAAATCGGCGGCGATACCTCCATTGTCGAGGCGATCTCCTTTACGGTGGGCAGTCAGGGCGCGACCACCACTGGCCCAGCAGCCAGTAACAACAGTACCAATGCCACTAATCTCGCGCAAATTCGTATGGAGCTGGTACCCGGCGACCAACGGCCTTTTTCGTCTGGGGAACTGGAGCGAAAATGGCGCAAAAATACGCCTTTAATTCCTGGGGTAGAAAGCCTGACCTTTCGCAGTAGTTTGGTACATACCGGCGACGATATAAATATCGAATTGTCCCATCGTGATGAAGCGGTATTAGATAAAGCAGCTAATGATTTTAAACACACCCTGGCACGAATAGATGGCGTTAGTGACGTTGAGGACAGTTTCGAAACCGGGAAGCGGGAGTACGTATTTGAGCTGACCCCCGCCGGATTGGCAGCGGGGCTTGCTCCCCTTGATATTGGCCGCCAGTTGCGCTTTGCCTATTACGGTGCCGAAGTCCATCGCGTGCAGCGAGGGCGCAGCGAACTTAAAGTCATGGTGCGTTATCCCGAAGATCAACGTCGCAGCCTTAGTGATTTATACCATACCCGAATTCGCCTGAAGGACGGTTCAGAAATGGACTTGCGCACCGCCGCTGTGATCCGTGAGCAGCGTGGCTATTCAAGAATTGAACGGGTTGATGGTCTGCGTATCGTTAGTGTCAGCGCTAATGTCGAAGAGGTGATTACCACCCCGGATGATGTGATTGGCACCATGCGCCAGGATGCCTTGCCTGAGTTGTTGGCCCGCTATCCGGGTCTTGCTTATTCCTTTGAAGGTGCCAGCCGTAATCAACGGGATGATATGGCGTCTCTTCAGCGTAATTTGATGATTGCTGTCATGGTAATGTTTGTCATGCTGGCGTCTCAGCTGCGTAGCTATGTGCAGCCGCTGATTATTTTAAGCGCTATTCCCTTTGGCTTTGTCGGCTCGGTGATGGGCCATTTATTAATGGGTTTCGATATTTCTTTTATTTCGATCTTCGGCATGATCGCCCTGTCAGGAGTGGTGGTTAACGACTCTGTGGTATTGGTTGATTACTATAATCAGCTTCGGAAAGAACAAGACCTGGATGTCAAGGAAGCCTTGATTGCTGCGGTGGAAAGGCGTTTCAGGCCAATATTGTTAACTACCATGACCACCAGCCTGGGTCTGCTACCAATGCTTACGGAGACAAGCCTTCAAGCTAAATTCCTCATTCCCATGGCGGTGAGTATTGCCTTCGGTATTCTCTATGCGAGTATCGTTATTGTATTCCTGGTGCCTGCACTGATTTTGGTTGCCGAGGATTGCCGGGTGTTTACCAGGAAAATATTTCACAGGCAGACCAATGCGCCGACGTAAGCCAGATGCCAAACAATGTTTAAGATGAAGCTGATAGGAAAGCTTCTGGTAGCACATTTTGTGTTTAGTGTGCTGCTGTGGCTTGTCGTCCACGCGCTAAGGTTTATGCAGTGTGATGGCAACTGCGAGTGGCTTGAATACATTAGCGTGCAGGTGTTTTTTATTATTAACTTTCCAGGGATTTCACTGTCAGGAATCCTTGTCAGCTACACAATGGATGAGCCGGTATACAGAAGTATCCTGAGAGATTTGGTGATGGTGCTTTCTTCTGAACTGGTGTTCTATCTGATGTTCGTCGGAATATCATGGCTGCGCAATAAGATTTCTCGGCGGGCTGATGCTTCATTTTAGGAGGTTAGTGTTGAAAATAAAGCCTTTAAAAATCATGAAATTGCTTGGTACCTTTATTTCCGTATCAATTGCCCTCTTCGCATTTTTGGCACCTGCTTATACTTATCAAAGGTTTAATTCGGAATATCCCATCGCAACATTGGAGTTTACCAGGGTATTAGATCAGCAATATGTCGCTGAATTACGCGCTGCGGATTATTGTGATAATCGGAAGTTTGTGATCAAGGGAGACCAGTGGCAACTTGATGCCAGTTTTGTTAAGTGGACAGGGCTCGGTGTGATGTTGGGTTTTGATTCCCGCTACCGCCTGGATCGTTTGTCGGGACGTTATCGTCGGGTGGCAGAGCAGAATGCGAATCTGACATTGGCTCATAACATATCACCAGAATCGAAGTTTAACGCACTTGAGAATAGCGCCTTTATTAAAAAACTTAACCCCTTAATAGATACGGTTTTTGGATCGTCGGTTTATCTCGATATAAATACTGACGATATCTACAACATATACCGGACCGAAGATGCTTTGATAGTAAAGTCCATCGAACGAGAGTCTGTCGTTTACGAAAATGGCGTGGCCACTATTAAAATAAACCATGCCTGTGGTGAGGAGCCATCAATGTTTGATGGCCTGGTGGGCAGCGTCAATGATCTACTTAATAAGATCTTCAGTGGTCGCGCTTGACGGGGTTTTTGGTCTGACTATTGGCCGCGTGGTTGATAGGGCGATTGATAGAGTAATTGCCGCTAGAGTCTTTAAAGGGCTGAATTAACATTCGATCCAGGCCCAGATCCCGTGTGCTGCGAAACTGATCAATGCCAATGGTCATTCCGTCGTGACCGTTCTCTGGTTGCGCACGGTAAGTGCCGAGATAGCGATCCCATAGCGACAAATTAAAGCCAAAATTACTGTTGGCTTCGTGGGGCGAGATTGAATGATGGACCCGGTGCATATCTGGAGTAACAATCAGTTTTCTGAGTGCTCGGTCGATGATCAGGGGTAATTTTGCATTAGCGTGATTAAATAAGGCCACGGCATTAAGGATAATCTCAAAGATCAGTACTGCCACCGCAGATGGACCAAGGGCGGCAATTACCAGGAGTTTAATGAGCATCGATAAGATTATTTCTAGCGGATGAAATCTTGAGCCAGTGGTGACATCAAACTCCAGGTCGGCATGATGCATCCGATGCAGCCGCCAAAGACCGGGCACCGCATGAAACATGATGTGTTGCAGGTAAATGGCGAGGTCGAGAACAATAATTCCGAGCAGCAGGGCGAGCCAGGTTGGCAGGGGCAGGTGGTGGAGTAGGCCCCAGTCCTGAGATTGGGCTGCTTGCGCGAGACCGACGGCGCTCATCGGCATCACCACACGCAGTAGCAGGGTGTTGAATGCTACGAGGCCAATATTATTGGGCCAGCGAACTCGTCGGGGGATATTTTGATTGCGGCGTGGGGCCAGTAATTCCCAGCAGGCCATTAGCAGAAATACCGCCAGGAAAAATATCAGACGGATACTAGCTTCGTTATTTAACAGGATATTTTCCACGGCTGACGTTTTCCAGTGTTGCTGTTTTTCGGGCGTTGACTGGTCAGGTATAGCTATTTAGTTATTAGTTCGAATTCTGCCACGACAGGCAGATGATCACTGGCGACTCGCGCCACCTGGGATCGAGACGGATAGGCTGTAATAGCTCGCAAGCCACCCCGGTAGTAGATACGATCCAGGCCGCCACGGGGCGCAAATGAAGGGTAGGTTTTAATAGGCCGGGTTCTTAGGCGAGTCTCTTTGTCTGTGGCGCAGCGTAGTGACATGCCCTCCACATACAAGGCCCTCAAGCGTGATAGCCAGTCATTAAAGTCGCCACCAACGATGCAGGCGGACTGGGGATCAACCTCAGAAAATTCTCTGGATCTCATCAACAGGCCGGACTGTCGTTGTCGTTCTAGTGGCGCGAGGCCGAGGTGCAAATTGAATACTTCGAGGCGGTAGGAGGCCTGCTGCCTGTCGATTTCGATGGCGGTGTGCTGACAGCCTCGGCGTTTATGGTCGCCAATGGTTAAATCGATATTGCGTTCTCTGACGATGGGATAACGACTTAAGGTCGCATTGCCATATCGACCCTTTTTTAGACTGACATTGTGGCCAGCGGCATAAAAGGGGTAATCAAGTTCCTCGGCGATTTCCTTGGCCATATCCTGTTCTCTCGATCGCGGCGCGCCTTCATCGACTTCCTGTAAGAGGACAATATCTGGATTGTGATGGCCGAGGATATTGATGATGCGATCTGGCTGGAAACGTCTGTCCAGGCCGATGGCTCTATGGATGTTGTAGGTAAGGACTTTAAGTTTCAAAACCAAGTGTTTCCGTGAATTTATATCGCAGCAGTTGAATGACTTTGAGAGTCGATGAAGCTTTAATTTGACACTATTGTATTACTGTTTGTGCTTGGATGTGGAACTTGTAACAATCTCGGCTCTGGTCTGATAATAAAACAAGGTAATTAACATGACAGATATTTATCATCAAAAAAACCGTGCGCTTCAGGATCAGTTTGGCACCCGACCCCTGGCGGATCGAATCAATGAGCTGGTGATTACCGATACCATCGACGATGAAGCCCGTGAATTTATCGCGGCGCGAAACATGTTTTTTATCAGCACCGTTGATGAGCAGGGCAGGCCGACGGTTTCCTATAAAGGTGGCGCAAAGGGCTTTGTGAAAGTGCTCGATAACGCCCATATTGCCTTTCCTCTCTACGATGGCAATGGGATGTTTCTCAGTGCGGGTAATATAAATAGTAATAACAATGT
>JAHRWI010000153.1 GCA_019090225.1 Porticoccaceae bacterium | reverse complement strand
GGAATAAACTGACTGCGTCTCCAGTTCCAGACGTAGTAGGCCTCGATACTGGTGAATTCAGAAACGCCGAAATTAAAGTACACCATTTCCTGAGGCAGCAGGGTCTCCTTCACTTCGGTACCCGGCGTGGTTCGCTTGACGAGATCTTCAGGGTTGATCACCGTGCTGATACCACCGCCCATGATGCTACTTTCACCCCAGTTAACCACTTGCTTACCGACCCGGAGGGAAGCCAGGTGGCCGGATAGCTCCAAATCACCATAGATAAACAGATCGTACAAGGTGAAGGCGTTGTATTCATTGCGGGCACCCTCGGGGACACCGTTAAAAGCACCGCCTGGCGTGCGATCGTTAACTGGACTACCCCCACAGTTAGTACATTTGTTGGCGCCATCCATCATTTCAAAATCGTAGGCATAACCGAAACGGGTAAAAAGCCCCCAGTTACCGCGCCTGATTCCGAGATCGGTAATAAACGATACTGGCGCAGAATAGATATCGCCGGCTTCGCTGAAATTAACGCCCCGTCCAGTGGGCGTCCGAGCCTGTGGCGGCGCTGACTTGGTAGCCATCGCCACGCTGGCGGTGACGGTGGTATCAACAAAGCCACTCCAGTTTGGATCATCGAACTCAAGCTCGAATGCGCTTGTGCTGGCGGCTGCGAAGGCCAGGCTATACAAGCCCACCTTTAACAGTCCGTTTTTGACAGATTTAGTTTTCATTAAAATCAACCTCTTATAGTTATTAAATTTCGATACTAGAACCAAACGACCCAGAATCTAATAAATTGATTCATTGATTAACTAGCTAACAGTGCTTACTAGAAGCTCCTCCCAAAGCTTTATTTCTTTATTACTCGAGTCCCTCCATCGCCCAATTACTTCCAGTGTTCCGTGAATCACCTGCGCTTTGACGAGCTGTCCACTCGCCACACATGGGAACTCCCTGCGGTAATTGCGTCAAGGTAATAACATAAACATTCCCTGTCAACATGTATTGCATTCTTTTTGGTTATTTTTAGGAAGACCCATGGACAGCCAGGGACCTATCGAATGGCTATACCTGTTTTCAATCCAGACACGAAAAAGCCCCGTGGCATCATGGACACCACGGGGCTTTGTTAAAACGCTAGCGACCGTATAAGTAGCCAGAAATAGTACTAATTAACGAACACCTCGACGGCGTACGGAAGCGGGCGTGAAATAGTTGTCATCACTACGCCAGCTAAAATCCGGTGCCTTATCCTTATCGATTAACAGAGCAAGCATACGACCAGCCTGCATATCGTACTGAAATTCAGCTGAGGCAGCCAAAAAGCCCACGTCATAGAAAACCACATCATGGGACTCCCAGTAACGCCAGATTTGATCGCGTCGATCATAGCTATCAACCAGCATAATCCACCAGGAGTCTTCGTCGAGATAGAAAGTACGCTTGCCATAGTCATGATTAGTACCTTCCTTAAGTGTGGCTTCTACTACCCAGACACGATGTAACTCGTAACGGGCATAGTCCTGATTAAGACGACCTTCGGCAGTAATAATCTTATCTGGCGTCACCTCTTTGGCGTGCAACTTATAGCCGTTGTAAGGCACGTACATTTCACGACGGTCTAAGAGCTTGTAACTAAAACGATCATTCGGGCCGTTAAACCCCCACTTCTGATCCGTTGTCGCCAGGCCATCACTGGCGGTCAATGGATTGTCATAGGCGATCTGTGGCGCACGTTTGACTCGGCGTTGACCAGGGCTATAAGCCCAGGCTTTACGGAAGTTATTATTAAAACTGTTAGGATCTTTAACCATGACCACTTGCCCGGCCAGTTTGGCGGGTGCGGTCAAGGTCTGGTAATACATCAAGGAGTCACCATACGGGTCATAGTCGGCATCAGCAATTTCAGAATCAGAGTACTTCTGATGCTGCTGCACATTGAGCTTATTGATCACGTAATCCCCTGAGGCAGTGATCGCCAGAGTATTTTCCCAGGATTCCATCCACGGATTAACCGGCCTTGTCGCCTGATTCATCCAGGCCTGATCACCGTTTTGGGGAATAGGGAAAGCCCAGGACTTTCTGGCGCCTTTATAGCCGACAACACCCATGCCTTTGTCAGGCGCGGGCGCTAGCTCTGCACGATCCAGATTTTTCAATGCCGCCTCATAAATATAGGGTGCATATACCGCAGACCGCCGAGTCGGATAAACATTCATAAAGAAATCGGGATAGGTCTGAAACATCAGCTTCTGACCATCCGACAACTTATCGGCATGCTCCTGATAATTTTGTGCGGTGATTTTCAGCCGCACTTCGTCACCGGCAAAGGGGTCGAGGTGAAAAGTACCTGGCTCAAAACCAGCAGGTGGTGTAAGCGGCTCGTTCTTCCAGGCAGGGATGGTACCTTCGGCGTTGCCAGCTCGGATGGCTCCTGCTGGGGTCAACTCGGTACCTTCGAGACCAATTTTGGCCCGCTCTTCAGGCGTAATGGCCGCCAGGGCAACACTACTTATTAATGCGCAGCCGATAACGCTGGTCAGCGCGATGGCTTTTTTAAATTTGCTTACTGCAATCATAGTCATCTATTGATACTCCTCAGAAGCTATATTTGAAAATAGCGGAAACGTTGTCACGGTCAGACCAGGTACCTTCTTTGCCCGGCCACCAGGTGGCGGCAAGTTCCAGGGACATCTGGCTCTGATAATCAAAAGTGACGCCGACTTTGACGGTGCGCTGGTTTTCGACCAGTGCGGTGTTGTTGAACGGCGTATAACCTTCAACGTTGTGCACCCAGACAAAAGTTGGCTTGACGTTTACCGCCCAAAATACGTTGTTGTACTCATAGGCTGCGACAATGGTATAGCCCCATGCGAAGTCCGTGATGAACCGATCTAGCTGATCAACACCCGGAGCTTTGAGGGCGAGACGGGCATCAGCTTTATCTGTCGGATCGCCCTGATTCAGGCCATCAATCCAGACACCAGCCCAATCAAACAGGTAGGACTGTTTGTCCGCACCAAAAGGACCGCCGCCAATGGAATAAGTCAAATTACCCAACCAGGTATAAACATTGGACTCACTCGCTTCACAACCATCCACACCACCGATGTCGGGATAAGTAGGCGTACCCACCAGGCCAAAGAAGTTTTGGCACTGACGTGTATCCCAGAAATTTTCTTTCAGATTTACTTCACTCTGGAAAGAGATGCCGGTATCGCCGATTTCGCCGTTTAGCGAAACTGCGTAGGTATCCTGATCTTCTGCAAACGCTTCGTGATAACTGAAGCCAGTAAGCGAGGCAGGATCAACATTGGCCTGTAAAAACGGCTGGAAAGCATGACTTCTGACCCAGTAAACGCCGAAATCCATATCGTTGTAATCTTCAAGGATGTGGTGCAAGGCAAGACCCCACTGACCACCCCGATCCGGCTTATCGCTACCGCGCTTGTCAAAAATAGGGTTCGCTAAGTAGGGGTTAAAGCCCTGACCCAAATAGTCAAAGGGACTAAACATACTGCCGACAGGTAGAAATTGACTGCGCCGCCAGTTCCATACGTAGTAGGCCTCGGCACTGGTGTTGTCAGAGAAATCGTAAGCCATGTAGAGCATTTCCTGAGGCAGCAGTCGCT
>JAHRWI010000152.1 GCA_019090225.1 Porticoccaceae bacterium | reverse complement strand
TCATTAATCTGTTTAATACACCACACTAGTAAATCTAAACACAGCAGCGAACCTGGACCCAGCAGCGGCCAAAGCTCAGATATTAAAAAGCATGATTCAAATAGCGATATCTGGTCTATCTCACGGAGCGGCTGTGACAACTGAGCATTATTTTGGCAGTGCTTTTTATCTCCATCCCGCGCCTTTTTTTATCTCCGTCCAAGATCCGTTTTATCTCCATCCCGAACCCTTTTTTATCGCAACCCCGAAACATGATCCTTTCAATCATCCCCTAAGCATTCAGCGATAAAGCATAGTAGAATCGCCGCGCCAGCCTAATACTGCATCTGGCTCCGTACCTACTAGCTCCGTACCTGGCAGCATCTATTATTTGAGGAGAAAAAGACCCGATGAGCCGTCTCGAAATCGCCATTGAAAAAGCCATGTACCGATCACGTTGGCTGCTGGCACCCATTTACCTGGGCCTATCACTGGCTTTAGTGGCCCTGGGCATCAAGTTTTTTCAGGAAGTCTTCCACCTCTTGCCCCACATTCTTGAGATCGCAGAAGCAGATATGGTGCTGGTAATTTTGTCATTGATCGACATTGCCATGGTCGGTGGCTTGATCGTCATGGTAATGATGAGCGGCTATGAAAATTTCGTCTCAGAACTCAATGTCACCGAGGGTGAAGAAAAACTTGGCTGGCTCGGCACCATGGATGCCTCCTCACTAAAAATGAAAATTGCCGCCAGTATTGTGGCAATTTCCAGCATCCATCTGCTGAAAATTTTTATGAATGCCGAAAATACCGCCAACGATAAATTGATGTGGTACGTTATTATCCACCTGACTTTTGTGGTATCTGCTTTTGCCATGGGTTATCTCGACAGAGTAACCAAATATGCGAAACCCTGACTTAGCTTACACCTGTTTCACAATATCCAATCCTAATAAATCCAGGGCAAGGGCTTCTGCCACTTTAATACCATCAATAGCCGCCGACAGTATGCCGCCTGCATAGCCTGCGCCCTCGCCCGCCGGATATAAACCTCGGGTATTAATATTCTGAAAGTCCTTGCCCCGCTTTATACATATCGGTGATGAGGTGCGGGTTTCGACACCGGTCAAAATCGCATCGGCCATGGCAAAACCCTTTAATTTTTTATCAAAGGCGGGAATCGCTTCACGAATAGCCTCGATAGCAAAAGCTGGTAAAGCGCTAGATAAATCCCCCAGACTAATCCCCGGTTGATAAGACGGCGTGACACCCGCTAATTTGCTTGAAGGTTTATCCGCCAGAAAATCTCCCACCAGCTGGGCCGGTGCCTGGTAATTGGCACCGCCTAATTCGTAGGCCAGGCTTTCTAATTGTCGTTGTAGATCAATACCGGCCAATACATGCTCGGGGAAATCCTGCTCCGGGGTAATACCCACCACAATCGCGGCGTTGGCGTTACGCTCATTACGGGAATACTGGGACATACCGTTGGTCACTACACGGCCCTCTTCAGAGGTCGCCGCGACCACGGTGCCACCCGGACACACGCAAAAGCTATAAACACTGCGGCCATTGGCGCAGTGATGGACGAGTTTGTAATCCGCCGCGCCGAGAATCGGATGCCCGGCCTGCTCGCCAAAACGGGCGGCATCGATCACCGACTGGGGATGCTCAATACGAAAGCCAATAGAGAAGGGCTTGGCTTCGATATAAATACCTTGCTCCACTAACATTTCGAAGGTGTCACGAGCGCTATGGCCGACAGCCAGAATAATATGCCGACTGTGCAGGGTTTCACCGCTGGCTAAGGTCAGCCCGGTGATCTGGCCTTGATTGTCTAAATTACTATCAGCATCGGTATTGTTATGGGTGCCGTTTTCTATTTCCTGGTGAACGGTTTCCCGATGAATAGTTTCCCGGTGGATAAAGTCGACCTTGCTACCAAAACGAATGTCTCCGCCCAGGCGAATAATTTCCCGGCGCATGTTTTCGACCATTGTCACCAGCTTAAAGGTGCCAATGTGGGGCTTGTTGATGGTCAATATTTCTACCGGGGCACCGGCATCGACAAACTCTTTAAGCACCTTACGGCCCAGATGACGCTTATCTTTCACCTGAGAATGGAGCTTGCCATCAGAGAAAGTGCCCGCGCCACCTTCACCAAACTGTACATTCGACTCGGTGTTTAATTTACCCTTGCGCCATAAATCCCAGGTGTCCTGGGTGCGCTGCCTGACATCCTGACCGCGCTCCAGCACTATCGGCTTTAAACCCATCTGAGCCAGCAACAGGGCCGCCAATATTCCACAGGGACCAAAACCAATTACGATGGGCCGCTGCCTTGTTGTGGTGGATAAGGTGGTGGTGGAGGTTGTGGTAGAGGTCCCAGTAGACGCAGTAGCAGATGAGGAGGTAGAAAGCGCGCCGAAAAAATCACTACCAGCCTGGGCGACAAACTTGTATTCAGTATCAGGACTGGGCCGGACAAGATTCGAACCAGATTCTGACATCTCGGCAAACCTGGCCAAAACAGCTTGCTCCCTGGCTTCGGCCAGCTCCACATCCAACTGATAAATCAGCTGGATGTCGGCTTGTTTGCGGGCATCGTAGCTACGTTTAAAAATACTGTAGCCAAGCAGCTCGTCAGGCTCGATACTCAGCCTGTCGATAATAGCTGCGTCGAGTTTTGCCTCCGAATGATCAAGGCCTAACCTAATTTCAGTGAGTCTTAACATATCTTCTTAACATATCCTCTCGACGTACTCCCAACGACATGGCTCTCAACGCTGCCAGTCAAAATAATTTGCCAATATCGCTTCTCAATGTGACCTTAAACCCAGCCTTAAACAACCATCCCAGCGCTATAACCTGAAGACCAGGCCCACTGAAAGTTAAAACCACCCAGATGGCCAGTCACATCCAGCACTTCGCCAATAAAATACAGGCCCGGCTGATTTTTAGCTGCCATGGTTTTTGAGCTAATACCATCGGTATCGACACCACCCAGCGTCACTTCAGCGGTGCGATAACCCTCTGTCGCCGAAGGCTTCAAAGACCAGCAGTTTAGCTTTTCGCCGAGAGCCAACAAACGTTTATCACTGAATTCGGCCAAGGGAACATCAATCAATTCGGGCCACCAAAGCAAGGCCAGCTCATTCACCAACGCTTTGGGCAATTTATGATTGAGCAGGGTTTTTAAGCTGCTTTTACCGTGTTGCGATTTTGCTTCTATAAGCCATTGCTCAGTGTTGATATCAGGTAAGAGCTTAATAGTAATTTCATCACCGGGATGCCAGTAGTTAGAAATCTGCAAGATCACCGGGCCGCTCATACCCCGATGAGTAAGCAGCAAACTCTCAGTAAAAGCCTGACCATTGCAACTCACCTCCACCTCCAGGGCGATGCCAGACAGTCGCTCGCACAGGGGTTTAATGGCATCGCTAAACATAAAGGGCACCAAACCGGCCTGGCGTTGGGTGAGGGCCAAACCGAACTGCCTGGCAATTTCGTAGCCTAAGCCGCTGCCGCCAAGTCTTGGAATGGATAAAGCCCCGGTCGCGACCACCAGCGACTCGCATTCGAGACTTTCTCTGTTACTGACGCGATGCAGATCGCCCTGCTGCTTTTCCTTTTGCACTTCTGTTTGTAGTGTCAGGCTGTATCGACTAGCCCCAGCTTCTTTCACCGCCAGAGATTTAGCCTTCTGAGATTGATCCTTCTGAGATTGATCCTTCTGAAGTTGAACCTTCTGGGATTGAACCCCCAGGGGTTTAATCTCACCAATCTGGCAATGGGTTTTAATCACCACACCGGCCAGCTCGCATTCCTCTAGCAGCATAGCCAGAATATCTTTAGCCGAATGCGCGCAGAATAACTGACCGTGTTTTCGCTCTTCATAATCAATACCGTGGCGCTCGACCATGGCAATAAAATCCCACTGGGTATAGCGACTCAAGGCCGACTTACAGAAATGCGGATTGGCGG
>JAHRWI010000151.1 GCA_019090225.1 Porticoccaceae bacterium | reverse complement strand
CGCCGAGCACCACGTATTTATTGTCTTTGGTTTCGTAAATGTTATACATCGCGTAACCACCCCAGGTACGCTCCTCCTTGATCACTGGCGCTTTCTTGTCGGCAAATACCGAACCCATATTATTCGGCACACAGGCGATTAAAGAATCCATCATTGCCAGATCAATATAATCACCTTCGCCGGTGTCTTTGCGCCGCAACAGCGCCATCAGTACCGCAGACAGGCCCATCATCGAGGTAAGCATATCGGCGTTTGGAATGGCCGGTATCGCGGGCTTGCCGTCAAAGCCCAGATTGGCGCTGAGAATACCCGCATAACCTTCGGTAGCCAGGTCGTGAGCGGGTTTCTTCACGTAGGGGCCGGTTTGACCAAAAGCGGATAAGGATGCATAGACAACAGCCGGATTACGGGCTTTTATATCGGCATAGCTGACCCCCAGACGATCAACCACACCGGGGCGGAAGGCTTCGATGACCACATCCGCCTTGTCGGCCAACTTGAGGGCCATCTCTTTACCCTCAGCGGTTTTCAAATTCAGCTGAACACTTTTTTTACCCCGGTGGGTATTGGCAAAATACACCGTCTGGCCGTCAATCTTCGGGCCGATCTGCCGATTTGGCTCACCGCCGTTAACGGGTTCCAACTTGATCACTTCTGCACCGTGATCAGCCATCATCTGCGTCAGCAGAGGCCCTGGCAAAAACAGGGATAAATCGAGAACTTTGATACCTTCTAATTTCATTTAAACAATCCTTAAGACAATGTTTAACATAGTGTATTGACTCCGCCCTGAAAAGCAGCAGTATGTCAGGCGTGAAATCCTGATGATGAGGAAATAGCGCAATAGAATAGTGAAGTTCAGCTTCCTTTAACAGCCCCTGCGAGGCCCCGCAGAGGGCCTTGATCAAAATATTGATGCAAGCACGTAACTTAGCCTTTCAGGACCACAAGCCTAACGACAAAAAGATGAATGCCAGGCTAAATTGCAATGTCAGTGGCAGCATGATCGCTCAATTAAATAGATAATGTGTACTCAAGGCTATCCAATTGCTCATGACTGCTGAGTGGATAATAAATATGCCAATTAGCATGAAAGCCAAACGGCGGAATAGCAGCATTATTCTCGCGATTTTTGGCGCATCTTTCCTTTTGCCAGGTTTAGGTTTGCTCCTGTTCAAGGCTATTCCAGAGCTACTGACAGTTTTTTCTGGAGTCAGACTATCCACTAATGATTCGGAATCATTACTAGCGGTCGTGATGGTCGGCATTGTCTTTAGTCTGGTCGGTGGTGGTCTGGTTTATTGGGGCTTAAAAGCACCCACCGATGACCCGGCATTGCTCGATAGCGACACCCCCTGGCTGGGTCGAAAAAATTGGGCGTCCCCCGAGATTAAAGACAACTTTGCCCTGACCGGAGGTCTACTCTGGGGCTTCGCGCTGATCTGGAATTTACTATCGACCCCGGCCATGCTGGCGATTCCCGACGAACTCAATAAAGGCAATCAAGCTATCTGGTTTGCTGTTTTATTCCCCATTGCTGGGCTGGCAATTATCGCTCTGGCCATTCGCAAAACCCTTGAGTGGCGGCGCTTTGGTCAGATCAAGGTAACACTCGATCCCTACCCGGGAGCCATTGGCGGTAATGTCGCGGGCAACATCCATCTGGCCACACCCTTGCCACCGGGTACCGACCTTCAGATATCGCTGGACTGCGTGCGCCATTACCGCCAGGGCAAATCTTCAAATCAGAGCGTTGTCTGGCAATATAGCCGCACTGTGCAGCCCATACGCAGCAGTCGCTCAACCTCCGCACAGTTTTTATTTGAGGTGCCGGAAGATCTGCCACCTTCATCTATACCAGACAGCAGCTACCATAGCTGGACCTTACATATTAATGCTGAGTTGGCTGGGGTTGATTTGAGCCGACAAGTGGAAATTCCAGTCTTCGCCACGGGTGCCAAAGCCAGTGAATCCTTGCGTCGTCACGCTCGTGCCAGTACCAGTGCCAATGTCAGCACCAGCGGTATCGATAAAACCACGGGCACCAGTTTACTCCTCAATGCCAGTAATGAATCGGTAGAAATTATCGGCGAGCACGGCCGCAAGGGTTTCAGTGCTGGTTTGCTGGTCGGGCTGGTTTTTATGCTCATGGGCGGTGGCATGGGCTACTTTATCGGTTCTCTTAAAGCAGAATTGGGCTTTCTAGGTTTCGGCCTCTTGTTCGGCGGCATCGACCTGTTAGTGTTGATCTTCACTATCACGGGACGCTTTAAACGTTACCATCTGCGACTAGCCAAACCTCTAGTTGAACTCAATCGGCAAAGCCTGTTTGGCACCAGCAGTACCTCCACCCATTACGATGATATTGCCTCCGTCACCACAAAACCCCGTGGCTCCATGCAGACCGGGGGTAAGCACTACGAGTTTTTTAATCTGGTATTAGAATTGAAAAATGGCGAGCTGGTTCGCATAGGCGAGAAGCTAAGTCGGCAACAGGCCGAGGGCCTGGCTGATGGCTTGCTCAAGCACTTTGGGCTAACACCCGAGCCGCTAAGCTAGGCTGTAAGATCTAGAAGCTATTGCCGTCAGCTAATAAAGCCCTACACTTGGCCTTATGACCGCCCTCGATCAAACCCCGGTAACCGCCTTACGTGGCATCGGCGCACAAATGCGCGACAAGCTGGCCCGCATCGGTATTGCTACTGTGCAGGACATCCTGTTTCACCTGCCCCTGCGCTATATGGATCGTACCCGCTTAACGGCCATCGGCAGCTTGCAGCCCAACAGCGATGTGGTGATAGAAGGCGAGGTAAAAGGTACCGACGTAGTTTTTGGTCGACGCCGTAGTCTGATCTGCAAAGTCCAGGACAACACCGGTGTGGTGACCCTGAGGTTTTTCCATTTTGCTGCCGCGCAGCGGAGTAACCTGTTTGCCGGTGCCAAAGTTCGCTGCTTTGGGGAGGTGCGTCGTGGCAGTGCTGGGCTTGAACTATACCATCCTGAGTACCATTTTTTGGCAGATCAAGCACCGGAACCTATGGCCCAACACCTGACCCCGGTTTATCCGGCCAGTGAAGGCGTCACACAACATCGCTTGCGAACCATCTCCACTCAGGCTTTAGCGCTGCTCAACGCGAGCAACCTTGCTGAGCTATTACCTATCGAACTTGCCCCTGCCGAGCTGCCTGGTTCCGGCCTGGTAGAGCACTCAATGGCAAGCCAACAAGTCAGCCTGGTCGATGCGCTACGGTTTTTGCACCAACCTCCCGCTGATGCGCCGGTCGGCTTATTAGCCGAGGGCCAGCATCCGGCCCAGCAACGTCTGGCTCTCGAAGAATTACTGGCTCACCATCTGAGTTTGCAGCGTCTCCGTGAACAAGTCCGGCAACATAAAGCGCCTGCGCTTAAAGCCAATAAAACATTGAACACCGGTTTGATGAATCAGCTTGCCTTCGAACTGACCGGCGCACAAAGCCGGGTATGCCAGGAGATCGCTGCTGATATCGAGCAGCCCCTACCCATGCTGCGTTTATTACAGGGCGATGTGGGTTCCGGCAAAACCGTGGTCGCCGCACTGGCCGCCTTGCAAGCCATTGGCAGCGGCTACCAGGCTGCCATCATGGCGCCGACAGAAATACTGGCCGAGCAGCACCGGCTTAATTTTGAACATTGGTTTACGCCCCTGAATATAAAAATTGCCTGGTTAACCGGCAAGCAAAAAGGCAAGGCCCGTACTGCGGTGCTTGAAAACATTGCCAATGGCGCTGCCCAGTTAATCGTCGGCACCCACGCGCTGTTTCAGGATGATGTGGTGTTTCATATGCTCGGCCTGACAGTGGTCGATGAGCAGCACCGCTTTGGTGTCCATCAACGTCTGGCGCTTCGGGAAAAAGGCTCTGGCGGATTAACACCCCATCAATTAATCATGACCGCAACGCCGATTCCCCGCACCCTGGCCATGAGCGTCTATGCCGATTTAGATTTTTCAGTAATCGACGAGCTGCCCCCGGGGCGCACACCGGTTAATACTGTGGCCATT
>JAHRWI010000150.1 GCA_019090225.1 Porticoccaceae bacterium | reverse complement strand
CCTTTTTTACCTGCTTTCTGTTTGATATCACCCTCAATCGCCTGACCATGTACGGCATTATTTTTTCCATCGCGATTCTGGCCGATGACGCCATTGTGGTGATCGAAAATATCTCCCGGCACTGGAAAATGCTCAAAGGCAGAACCTGGGCGCAAGCGACGATTGATGCCGTAGCTGAGGTGGGCAACCCAACCATTATTGCTACGTTTACGGTGGTTATAGCCCTGGTGCCTATGCTGTTTGTTGAAGGCTTTGTGGGGCCATTTTTGCAGCCGATCCCCGTAGCAGCCTGTGCGGCAATGATATTTTCCCTGCTGCTGGCCGTTACCGTGGTGCCCTGGGCAATGTTAAAGCTGCGTCACAGTGGCGAACAGGCCGCGCTTACTGACGAGGAGGAAATGTCAGAAGCCGATATGGTCGCAGCTCAGGGTGGTATTTTTGGCCGTGCTTTTCGTAAGTTCGCCAGTGGCATGTTACACACGCCGGGGCGGGCGAAACTTACTATCGCCGGGATTATTTTGATCACGCTGTTAAGCTTTTTAATGCCCTATTACAAATTGGTACTGTTCAAAATCATGCCCTTTGATGACAAACAGGACATGCAAATACAGTTCGATTTGCCAGAGGGTTCGACCTTGGAGGCCACCGAAAGAGTGATTGTCGAAGCAGCAGCCTTGATTGGTGATATTCCAGAAATCCAGAATATGCAAATTTATGCGGGGGTAGCAGGGCCGTTTCATTTTTTTGGCCTGGTTCGCCAGGACTATCTGCGTAACTCTCCTGAGATGGGTGAATTGCGAATCAGACTTTCTTCGACCTGGGATCGCAAGAGGGAGAGCCATCCTATTGCCATGGAAATAAGGCAACGCCTTAAAGCCCTGACATTGCCGGAAAACGCGACTATCGAACTGGTTGAATCTCCGCCGGGGCCACCTGCACCTTATATCGTTGTGGCAGAAGTCTATGGTCCCGATGCTGAGTCTCGAAGAGCCAACGCACGTCAAATCCAGGCGGCGATTGATCAGATACCCGCCCTGGCTGAAAGCGACAACTCTCTGGGCAATCCGCAAACACGTCTGAGGATTGCCATCGACCAGGAAAGTCTAGAGTTTCACCGGATTGACGAAGGCGTGGTGTACGGCACCCTTGGCGCATTGTTAACGGGTGAGGAGCTTGGCTATTCCTATCGGGGCGAAGGCCGTAACCCGATTCCCATCGTGCTCCGCCAGCCGAAGGAATCGCTGGTTCTAGGGGAGCGTATTCTATCCACACCGATCGCCACCATGAATGGTGAAATTCGAGAACTGGGTGATGTTGTAAATATCACCCGCGAAAAATCTTCATACCCCATTTATCGGCGGGATGGCCGCTTTGCCGATATGGTGACCGCCAGTATTCGAGGTGAGCACAGGGATGCACCGATGTATGCCCTGCACGATGTAGAACAAATCATCGCGGATATGGACTGGCCCGATGGTCTGGTGCCAGACGTGCGTTACTTTGGTCAGCCAGAGGATGAAAGCAAGCCGACCGTGCTGTGGATGGGTGAGTGGGATGTCACCCGAGAAACCTTTACTGAGCTGGGTGCCGCCTTTGGCTTTGCCATATTAGGTATTTATATTTTGGTAGTCGGCCACTTTGGCAGCTTCAAAACACCCCTGGTTGTGCTACTACCCGTACCGCTGGGTATGTCGGGCATTATCCTTGGTCACTGGATAATGGATGCCACTTATTCGATGCCCTCAACCATTGGTCTTATCGCACTCTCGGGGATCGTGGTGCGCAACTCGATATTGTTAATTGAATTTATTCATGTGCAATCCAGTGAGGGTGTGCCGATGCGCAAAGCCGCGCTTGAAGCCGGTGCCATCCGCGCCAAGCCGATTATTCTTACGGCCATTGCGGGTATTGCCGGTTCGGCCTTTATTCTGCCCGACGCCATGTTGCACGGTATGGGTGTGGCCTTAATGTTTGGTCTTGCCTCATCAACAATATTCACCTTGCTGGTGATACCGGCCATGTATGTCTGGTTACGGGATGACGGTGTTGAGATTGAATTGCCCGCGCAAAAGTAATAGTCGGACAAACAGGCCGAACTGAGCATAGCCTTATTGTTGTGAGTGGCAGTTATCAGGTACAAAAAACCCGAGGGCTGATTAAGCCCTCGGGTTTTTTAATGGGCCACTACTTTCTGACTGCCAGTAGTGGTGATTTTGCTTTAAGCTTATTTAAAAGCAGGAATTGGCACGGTCTCGGTGTCTTTACCAGAGCGCATAACAATGCCCGGTGTGGCACCAGTTAACTCATTGTCGCGGACAATTTCCTGGCCGTTAACAAACACGCGGTCAATACCGTTGGCTTCGCAATACAGACGACCAGCACCTGCTGGGAAGTCATAGCGAGTATGGATAGGGCCTTTTCCGACACTGGCTTCGTCAAAAATAACCACATCAGCATGCCAGCCTTCCTGCAAACGTCCCCGTTCAATGAGGCCCATAAAGCGTGCTGGTCGGTCGGTGATTTGATGAACCCCTTCTTCCAGGGTGAGTAAGCCGCGATCTCGCACACCTTCTGAGAGCAGGGTGGTACTAAAGGCGAAAGTATCGATCATGTCGACGTGGGCTCCGGCATCGGAGGCGCCGACCAGGGTGCGGTCATCCCGCCATACTTCACCGCGCAAGGCCCAGCTCTCATCGTCGTGACCACCGAGGTTGGGTAGGAAGGTGGTTTTAAGGTCGTCAGCTACGGCAATATCGAAAAACAGGTCGCTCGGCTCCATACCCTTTTCTACTGCCACTTCACCAAGAATGCGGCCCTGGTATTCGGCATTTACGTCGGAGAAGGTCTCTTCCACCAACATTCTTTTGAAGTTGCCGGTTGCACGCAGGACGATGGGTACGTCGGGGTGGGAAATGCCGCGTACCAGTTTTTCGCGCACGGCTGGATCACTAAAGGCTACCTTGCGCTCTTCCATAGGCAGGGCCAGCACTGCTGCCCAGCCGGGGAAGGAGTCGAGACCAAAGCCGCTCCAGAGGTTAATGCGCAGGGATACCGGTTGGGCAAAAGTCAGAGCTTTGACTTCGGCGCCGTGTTTGGCGGCATAGTCGCTGGCTTTCAGCTGTTCCTTGACAATATCCTTGGTGCCCTTGGTAACAATCATGACGTTCCAGTTGAGTGAACGTTGTGCCGCCAGGGACATATCGGTCATCAATTGCTGGCGCTCTTCACTGAACACGCCTACCGAAGGAATAAATTCAAGCAGGGTACCCGGATAATCTTTCAGGCAACCGGCCAGTTCAATCAACTCATGGTTGTCGGCTGCGCGAGAAGGTACCGGCTCGCCATTGCCATCGTTATGGGTTGCAGACTGAGAAGAAGAAAAACCCATGCCGCCCTCGGCCAGAGATGTTTTCAGCAGGTCCTTCATGGTCTCAAGTTGCTCAGGCGTGGCTGGCTTGCCTGAATCCTCGCCCATCACCACGCGGCGGATGGCGGAGTGACCTACCAGAAAGCCAATATTGATAGCCATTTTGCCGTCGAGTAAGGCCAAATAGCTGGCAAAGGAATCCCAGTTCCAGGGCACGCCTTCCTGCAGGCTTTCCAGGGGCATGCCTTCTACCTTGGCGAGTAGGCGCATCAGATAATCCCCCGCCTCAGGTACCAGGGGTGCTATAGAAAATCCGCAGTTGCCAGCAAATACTGAGGTGACGCCGTGATATGACGAGGGGCTGATGGCAGGATCCCAGAATACCTGGGCATCGTAGTGAGTATGAACATCGACAAAGCCCGGCGAAACAATTTTGCCGCTGGCGTCGATGGTTTCTTTAGCGGGCTCATCAACATCGCCAATGGCTGCAATGCGACCATCTTTAATACCAATATTACCGGGCTGGCCGGGTGCTG
>JAHRWI010000149.1 GCA_019090225.1 Porticoccaceae bacterium | reverse complement strand
TGTAATGGGTTGGGTTGAGGATAAATTTCTTGGCCGGATACAGGAGTTATTTGTTCAGTTTGATGATCAGCTGCCGACGGTGGAGGTGTTAATTAATAACAGCTTAAGGAAAGCCAATGGAAAGTCCTCTAGCGTATCTCGGGACACGGCTAGTTTAATGAAGCAAGCTCAGCCTTGTCAGCGAGCCTTGAATGGCAAGAGCGAATTTGGTGGTGTGCAGCTCCAGGAGTTCAAGCAGGCTGATGTAGCAAACAAGGAACCTTCGGGTTCGCCAATTGTGATCAAGCCTAAAGCCAAACAAAGCAAACCTGTTGTCAAGGTGGACCATGGTGAGGATAATCTTAACGAAAAATTCTGTTTCGATAATTTTATAGAGGGTAAATCGAACCAACTGGCTCGAGCGGCAGCTCAGCAAGTGGCTGAAAACCCCGGCGGTTCGTACAACCCACTATTTATTTACGGCGGTGTTGGTTTAGGCAAGACCCATTTGATGCACGCTGTTGGTAATGCCCTACGAGAACGAAAACCGGACGCAAAAATCGTCTACCTACATTCTGAGCGTTTTGTGGCAGATATGGTTAAAGCTCTGCAATTAAACGCAATCAACGATTTTAAGCGTTTTTACCGTTCTGTTGATGCCCTGTTAATCGACGATATTCAATTTTTTGCCCGTAAAGAGCGTAGCCAGGAAGAGTTTTTTCACACCTTTAATGCCTTGTTGGAGGGGGGGCATCAAATGATTTTAACCTGTGATCGCTACCCTAAAGAGATCGTTGGCGTAGAAGAAAGGCTAAAATCGAGGTTTGGTTGGGGTCTAACGGTGGCGGTGGAACCCCCAGAGTTAGAAACGAGGGTTGCGATTTTAATAAAAAAGGCCCAGCAAGCTAATATTGACCTACCTTATGAGTCGGCCTTTTTTATCGCCCAGAGGGTTAGCTCTAATGTTCGTGAGTTAGAAGGCGCTTTAAAAAGGGTGATAGCGGGTGCCCACTTTACCGGGCGACCCATAGATATAGAGCTAATCCGTGAATCACTCAAAGACTTGTTGGCCCTTCAGGATAAGCTGGTTACTATAGATAATATTCAGCGTATTGCCGCTGATTATTACAAGTTGAAAATGTCGGATATGTTGTCAAAAAGACGCACCCGTTCTGTGGCCAGGCCCAGGCAAGTAGCGATGGCTTTGGCGAAAGAAATGACCGATCACAGCCTTCCAGAAATTGGTGAAGCCTTTGGCGGTCGAGATCATACAACGGTGTTGCATGCTTGTCGTAAAATAAAGGAGCTACAGGCAACCAGTAACGAAATGCGCGAAGATATCAAGCTGCTGACCCGAGCATTACGAACGTAAAAGTAAGCGTTCACTATTGCTTATAACCCGTGAGGTAAGAGATTTAATATGAAGTTTACGGTTATTAAAGAAACAATTTTAAAGCAATTACAGTTGGTGGTTGGTGTTGTAGAGCGCCGCCAGACGCTGCCGATTTTGTCAAACGTGCTGATTAAGCTGGAGGCTAATCGCCTGGCTATTACTGGTACGGATCTCGAGGTTGAGGTGCTTAGCCATAGTAATTTAGAGGGTGCCGATTATACGGCAGGTGAGACGACGGTTCCGGCAAGAAAATTCCTTGATATTTGCCGTTCTTTGCCAGACAAAGCGGTCATAAACGTAGAGTGCAAAAATAATCGAGCGGTGATCTCCAGCGGTCGCAGTAAATTTACCTTGTCGACAATGCCAAGTAATGAATTCCCTAATGTTGAGCAGGGGCCGGGTGATTTAACCTTCGACTGTACGGCAGATCAAATCAAGCAGTTGATCGATAGAACATCCTTTGCCATGGCTCACCAGGATGTTAGATATTATTTAAATGGGATGCTTTGGGAGGTTACCAGCGGTCAATTGCGAGCAGTCGCTACAGATGGTCACCGTCTCGCGATGACCACTTTACAGCTACCTATTACCAGGGAAGAGAAGATCCAGGCTATATTACCAAGAAAGGGCGTTGTGGAATTATCACGCCTGTTGTCAGAGGAAGGTGGTGTCGAGGTGATGGTTGGTGATAATCATATAAGGATAAAAGGCGCAGATTTCCTCTTCACATCTAAGTTGGTTGATGGGGCCTACCCTGACTATGATCGAGTCTTACCAAAAGATGGAACGCTGTGCATTACCGGTGAGATAGATGTTCTCCGCCAGGCTTTTAGCCGTACGGCAATTTTGTCTAACGAAAAATATCGTGGAGTCCGGTTGGCATTTTCTGAAAACCTGCTCATGATGTCTGCGACGAACCCTGAACAGGAAGAAGCGGAGGAGGAGGTTGAAGTTAATTACGTGGGGGAACCGTTTGAAATTGGTTTCAACGTTAATTATATTTTGGATGTGCTCAGCAATTTGGATGGGGACACCGTTTCCTTCACGTTGTCCGGCGCTAACAGTAGCGCCTTGCTGGAAGGTGCGACAGATAAAGATTCTGTTTATGTCATCATGCCGATGCGCCTTTAGGGCCAGGGAATAGCATTATCCCACCATGCTGTTTACCTAAGGCCTGGGCACTGAGATGTATGTAAGCAAACTGAGCGTGCAAGGCGTTCGGAACATACAACAGAGCCTGCTTCATCCTAAAGCCAACATAAATATTATATATGGTGAGAATGGCAGCGGAAAAACTAGCTTGCTCGAAGCGATATATTTGCTCGGGCGGGGGAGATCGTTTCGAACCACAAATCTTAAAGCCGCTATTAATAGAGCATCTGAAGCCTGCACGGTGTTCGCGCTATTAGAAAAAGAAGGCGCGAGTGGTGGTTCGGCTGTCCCAATTGGTGTAAGCCGGTCTTCAGGTGGGGGCTTCGTGTTCAAGGTTGCCGGGCGACAAGTTTATACCTCATCCCAGCTAGCGGAAACTTTACCCATTGTGTTGATGAACAGCGACAGCTTTGCTTTGGTTGAAGGTGGACCAGGCCATCGCCGAAGGTTTATTGATTGGGGCGTGTTTCACGTGGAACATTCGTTTCGAGAAACGTTGCGCAAATATCAGCGCTGCCATAAACAACGGAATAATTTACTTCGTCATGATAAAATATCGACAGCAGAATTAGGTGTGTGGGATCGTGAATTCATTGGTTTATCGATTCAAGTTGCAGAATGCCGACAGCGATATTTTGATAAGGTGTTGCCCGAATTCCACAGTGTTCTGAGATCCCTAAACCGCGACCTTAATATAGATCTTCATTTATTCCGAGGGTGGGCGGAGGGTAGCTCTCTGGATATAGAGCTTACAAAAAACTATCAGCGAGACCGCGTGAGCAAAACCACTAACAGTGGTGCCCATAGGGCAGATTTAAAACTTAAATATGAAGGTAGGCCTGCCAGCGATGTTCTGTCCCGCGGTCAGACAAAAGTAGTCGTGCTGGCAATGCTGATTGCTCAGGGTCGCGTCTTGCGACGACAGAGAAATCAGGATTGTGTTTATTTGTTGGATGACCTGGCCGCTGAGCTTGACAAGGCGCATTTATCGCGAGGCATGGACTTGTTGCTGGAGCAGAATGCACAGATTTTCATGACCGGGACCAATAAAGAGGCTTTACAAACGTTGGTGCCAAAAGCGTTGGTAAGTGGTAGTGGCTTGTTTCACGTGAAACAAGGTGTGGTCGATCAGGAAGAACCTGATTTGATTTAAAGGAAAAATGTATGAGCGACGAAAATAGCTACGATTCTTCTGATATCAAGGTGCTCAAGGGGCTTGATGCTGTCCGCAAGAGACCGGGTATGTACATTGGGGATACGGATGATGGTACCGGTTTACACCATATGGTCTTTGAATTGGTTGATAACGCCGTTGATGAAGCGCTAGCCGGTCATTGTAGTGAAATTAATGTCGTAATTCATCCAGACGAATCGGTTTCTGTGTCTGACAATGGTCGAGGTGTGCCCACAGATATACATGAAGAGGGTGTGTCGGCTGCAGAAGTTATTATGACCGTCCTCCATGCTGGCGGGAAGTTTGATGAAAATAGCTACAAAGTCTCCGGCGGCTTACACGGTGTTGGTGTATCTGTTGTTAATGCACTGTCGGCGAAGCTAATTTTGACTATTCGGCGAGGTCAGCAGGTGCATGAGCAAACTTACGTGCATGGGGCACCAGTGGCACCTCTATCTGTTGTCGGATCTACAGATACCACGGGTACAGAAGTGCATTTTTGGCCGTCGGAAGATACCTTTTCGGATATAAATTTTCACTTTGATATTCTCGCCAAACGGCTTAGAGAGCTTTCTTTTTTAAATTCGGGTGTGCGCATTGTTTTAAGCGATAAACGTAGCGGTAAAGAAGATGTTTATCAGTATGAAGGTGGACTCAAGGCTTTCGTAGAGTACCTCAATGACAAGAAAAACCCCGTTAATTCGGTTATTCATTTTATAAATAGCCATGAGGGCGGTGTCGTTGTTGAGGCCGCGTTGCAGTGGAATGATAGCTTCCAGGAAAATATTTTCTGTTATACGAATAATATTCCACAACGAGATGGTGGCACCCATCTCGCGGGGTTTCGATCAGCGTTGACTCGCTCCTTAAACACCTACATAGAAAAAGAAGGCATAGCGGCAAAAGCAAAGATCAATACAACAGGAGATGATGCGCGAGAAGGTCTGACCGCGATTATTTCGGTGAAGGTGCCAGATCCAAAGTTTTCATCTCAAACAAAAGATAAGCTAGTAAGTTCCGAGGTTAAAACCGCAGTAGAACAAGAGGTTGGTAAGCACGTATCTGATTTCTTGCTGGAAAACCCTCAGGAAGCCAAAAGTATCGTCGGCAAAATGTTGGATGCGGCCAGGGCAAGAGAGGCTGCTCGTAAGGCTCGTGAGATGACTCGCCGCAAAGGGGCTTTGGATATTGCCGGTTTGCCTGGAAAGCTGGCAGATTGTCAGGAAAAAGACCCCGCGCTGTCTGAGCTGTTCCTTGTGGAGGGTGACTCTGCTGGTGGCTCTGCCAAACAGGGTAGGGATCGACGCATTCAAGCGATTTTGCCACTTAAAGGCAAAATACTCAATGTCGAAAAGGCGCGTTTTGATAAAATGTTATCCAGCGCAGAAGTGGGTACATTGATTACGGCCCTGGGGTGTGGAATTGGTACCCAGGAGTTTAATGTCGAAAAATTGCGTTATCACACGGTCATCATCATGACGGATGCGGATGTCGATGGCTCACATATAAGAACTTTACTGTTAACGTTCTTTTTAAGGCAAATGAGAGAGTTAGTGGATCGAGGTCATATATATATTGCACAGCCACCACTTTATAAAATTAGCAAAGGTAAGCAGGAGCAATACCTGAAAGATGACGACGGGTTGACGGTGTTTTTAACTCAGGCGGCATTGGAAAGTGCGAGCTTACATGTAAATGCTGAGGCACCGGGTATAACGGGAGAGCCGTTGGAGTCTTTAGTCGTTGAATATCGGACTGTTATAGCGATGATTGACAGAATGGCGCGGTCTTATCCGGAGAATGCCTTACTGCAAATGCTTTATTTACCTAGGCTAAGACCGGAGGATTTGCCGGATTCTAGTGTCGTTGAACAATGGTGTGATAGTTTAAATGAGCGTTTGAGTGGTGAGAAAAAGGCTACTAGCCAAAGTGTAGTTGGGCTTGTTAGGGATGATGAGCGGGGTAATTATCTGCCGGAAATCGATCGCGTTGTTCATGGCGTACCGTCGGTGTTTCGCTTTACTCACGAATTTTTTGCTTCTAATGAATATTCGGCTATCACTAAGTTCGGTGCTCGCTTAGTTGACTTGATAGAACCCGGCGCATATATAAAACGAGGCGAGAAAACCGCGAGTATTGAGAATATTGAGGACGCCATAGATTGGCTTATGGCTGAGTCTCGGCGAGGTTATTATATTCAGCGGTATAAGGGTCTTGGTGAGATGAACCCAGATCAGCTTTGGGACACTACGATAAACCCCGAAACACGCCGTTTACTACGGGTTACGGTTGAAGATGCCATCGCGGCTGATCAGATGTTTAATACTTTGATGGGAGACCATGTCGAGCCGCGACGAGAATTTATTGAAGAAAATGCTTTGGCCGTTGTGAACTTAGACGTTTAGAGGAAGTAAGCGCTTACTTTAACCGCCTTCGTGTTTATCCCAGATGTCCCCATCTGCGCGTCTGCGACCGCGATTTTTCCTACGGTTTTCATTATCCATCTCAAAGCGGATATCTTCACGTCGATCAGTCGCTTTTCGACGTTGTTCCTTGCGTTGATCTGGTCCCTTGTAGTCGTCATTATCTGCCATTTCCTTTGGTCTCCTTTTTGGACTCTATTGAAAAATAAGGCTGATGGATAGTCTAGCAGAGATCGCTCTCGCGGGTCAGGCTCTAGTGGGGTGTGGCGGCAATTGTGGACTCAATCCACAGTTTAACTTCTTCAGTGAGTTGCTTGCTGTCAGCGTCGATAGTCGGTATCGGTTTTCCAATAACGACATGAATAGTACCTGGATACTTTAAGAATTTGTGGGCTGGCCAACAGGTTCCGGCGTTGTGTGCGATTGGTAGCAAAGGCACCTGTGCTGCAATAGCCAAAGCGGTACCACTGCGCCCGTAGGTTCCGGTTTCGCCCACAGCCACCCGCGTTCCTTCTGGATAGAGTAAAACGTTATTCCCTTCAGCAAGCCGTTGTTTACCCTGAGAGAGGATGTCTCGCAAGGCAGCGCGGGGATTAGAGCGGTCAATTGCGATAGGTCTGGTCATGGCCAGGCCCCAACCAAATAGCGGTATTTTTAACAGCTCTCGTTTTAAAATAGTGCTGACAGGGCGAAGAGTGCGTTGTAAAAAGTAAGTTTCCCAGCTTGATTGATGCTTACTGAGGGCGACAAATGGCATCTTGGGAATATTGTCTAAACCCGAGATCTCGACCTTAATAGAGCAGCTTATATTTAACCATCTGACGATCAGCGCATTTGCCGTTGTCAGCAGGTTCTGACGGGCCTTATTGGGCAGGAACAAGCCCAGGGTAAACCCCAGTATCGAAAATGCGGTGACGATGGGGATATAGCCTACATAGTATAGGGCGGATCTCAAACCTAGTATCAATTGC
>JAHRWI010000148.1 GCA_019090225.1 Porticoccaceae bacterium | reverse complement strand
TCGGCAGCGTCAGATGTGTATAAGAGACAGAACAGGCACTTCGTGAATCTCAGCAGACCTACGCCAGCCTTATCGAGTCCATGCACGATGGTGTCCTTATGCTTTGTGAAACTGAGATTGTCGATTGCAATGAACAGTTTGCGCGTATGTTATCGATGGATAAGGCGTCAATTATCGGGCGGAGCATCGCAGAGCTGTCAGTTCCGATTCAAGAAGACGGTTCCCATTCCGAAGCAAAGGCTGCACAGGTTTTTGAATCGGTAGTGGCCGGGCGACCAGGCTGGATTGATTGGCGGATGAAACGAGCAAATGGTCAGCTGATAGACATTGAAGCTAGTTTGAGTCGAGCAACGCTTGATGGAGAATCCATACTGGTTGCCACGACCCGGGACGTAACGGCAAGAAAGCTGATCGAAAGAGAACGTCAATTATTGCTGGATGAACTCTCCGATAAGGAAGAGATGATTCGATTGGCCGGTATGGCTTCAGGTGTTGTATCTGGGGTTTTTGATCTCGGTACAGGGGCAGTTAGTTGGTCCGACGGCGCGGAGGACTCTCTCGGAGTTGAGCGGGGTACCTTGGGCAAATCAATGGATGAATTCAAAGCAAACATGAATGCCGATGAGTTGATTGAGTTTGAACGTGCTCTAGCCGATGGGCTTAGGTCTGGCGAGGTTTTTAAATTAGAAATTAGCAGGCTTGAGGATGATGCCGACAATGTAGTTAATCGCTGGTTTAGCGTTCAAGGCAAAGCCAACTATAATGAACGGCACGAAGCGGTGACTATTCGCGGCACCATAGCCGATATCACCGAACAAAAAAATACCCGGCAAGAAATTGAAACCCTGGCCTACTATGACCCATTAACGGGCCTGGCTAACCGACGCTTGCTACTAGACAGGTTACAGCAATGCTGCTCTCAGGCAGAGAGACGTGGTTCTAGTGGTGCTCTGTTGTTTATCGACCTGGATCATTTTAAATTATTGAATGATAGCCTCGGGCATCAAGTGGGTGATGAGCTGTTAATAGAGGTGGGTCATAGGTTACAGGCGTGTTTGCGCACGGAGGATACCGTTGCTCGTATGGGCGGCGACGAGTTTGTGGTGCTACTGCCCTCTATCTCAGGTGATCCTGGCTTAGTTGCGAGTCGAGTCCACACTGTCGCCGGTAAGGTGGGCAGAAGCATCGCAAAGGATTATATATTCAACGACAACCACTACCAAATGTCGGGCAGTATCGGTGTGGCGATCTTTCCAGAGGATGGTACCAAGGCTAATATTATTCTCCAACACGCCGATGCCGCCATGTATCTCGCTAAAAAGAGTGGTCGTGATACGGTCGCTTTCTATCATGCTTCCCTCCAAACTGAGGCTGATTCTCGTCTTAGTTTGGAGGCAGGATTACGAAATGCAACTGATCGTGGTGAGCTGGAATTGTATTATCAACCGCAAGTGGATGTTGCCCATGGTGGGCAGGTTGTTGGAGCCGAAGCTTTACTTCGTTGGAATCACCCTGAAAATGGTTTGGTTATGCCTGATACTTTCATTCCCGTTGCCGAGGAAACCGGACTCATTTTAAGCGTTGGCAAGTGGGTGTTGGGGCGTGCCTGTGTGCAGTGTGCTCTATGGAATGAAGGTCGAGATGAAAAGAACAGGATTGGGATAGCAGTGAATGTTAGTCCGGTACAGTTTCGTCATCAGAATTTCGTCGGTGAGGTCAAGAGTATTATTAGCGAACAAGGGCTTGATCCCGAGTTGGTAACCCTGGAAATTACTGAAGGGACACTTATCGATAATCTTGAAGACACTAAAATTAAGCTTGATGAGCTACAAAAGTTTGGCGTGCGTATATCAATAGATGATTTTGGTACTGGCTACTCATCTCTGTATTACTTGAAAAACCTGCCTTTAGATGAGCTTAAAATAGATCGAATCTTTATCCGGGATATTATTGATGACCTAAGTGATGCGGCGATTGTTTCTAGTATTCTGGCAATAGCTGAAAACTTGGAACTCAGTGTTGTGGCCGAAGGTGTCGAAACTGATGAGCAGGCTAAGTTTCTGATAAACATTGGTTGTAATATCAACCAGGGCTATCTTTATGCCAAGCCTCTTCCTGCACAGGTATTCACTGCCAAATATTTGCAGTTAACGGACGCGGGTGTGGATGTGCTGTAAGTACGGGTATCAGCTTGTGTTGGTGCTTTCCAGCGTGCGAGGCGCGGTGCGGAAGATATATCGAGTATGTTTTTGGTCGTAACTTTTTATTTTCAAGTCAGAGCTGTCACCATTTATTGGCTATACTTAAGACAGGCACCTGGATAAAAAACGCTCGGAATTAGAGTGGTGAATCAAGCATGGTGTTAGGGCGATAAGCTAATTTACATGGGAGTGTCAACATGCCAAGTCATACTTACAAACATATTGAAATAACCGGAAGCTCTACAAAGGGTTCGGACGATGCGATTAGCTCAGCCATAGCCGAGGCCTCTAAAACACTCGACCATTTGCACTGGTATGAGGTTATAGAAAGTCGAGGCTTTATCGCTGATGGAAAGGTTAAGCATTGGCAGGTAACGTTGAAAGTAGGGTTTCGCCTGGATCGCTAAGGCTTATTTGTCGCCGACTACCTCCGGCTAAGTCTCGGAATGTTAAAGCCGTTTTCGAAGTATTGCTTGTTTATCTTAAGGGACTATCATCTGAGCGCTTATGTTGCCTGGTTGATGCCAGGCGCTGACCAGTGCTTTGATAATCCCCTATTTATAGCTATGATGTTCCCTGGTCAGTTGTATTGCCGGAACGAATTATTCTTTCGCCCCGGCAAAGTTGGTAGACCAATAACTAAAAATATTTTCCAACATAATACATTCTGGGGGTTTCATGATCGATTACCAACTAATACCGCCGATTCTTGGCGGCGCTGGTTTGCTGTGTGCGTTTTTTATCTACATGCTTGTTATGCGTTACCCGCCTGGGGAAGACGCGATTACAAAAATTGGCGACCAGATTCACCTTGGTGCGATGGTTTTCATGCGCCGCGAGTACACTATGTTGGCCATGTTTGCCGCTGCGGTACTCGTCGCGATATATATGTCACCTCTCGGAACGAATACTGCTTTAGCTTTTCTGATTGGTGCCCTGTGCTCTGCAACCGCAGGCTGGTTGGGTATGATTGCCGCTACTAAGGCCAATGTGCGTACAGCGACGGCAGCCAATACTGAAGGTGCGGCAACGGCTCTGGCGGTCGCATTTTACGGTGGTTCGGTGATGGGCCTTTGTGTTGCCTCTCTGGGCTTAATTGGTCTGGGGAGTTTATATCTTTATTTTGGCGGAGATGCACACACCGCTCATGCCATCCATGGTTTTGGTATGGGTGGCTCGGTGGTCGCATTATTTTCGCGGGTTGGCGGGGGTATTTTTACCAAGAGCGCTGACGTTGGTGCCGACCTGGTAGGTAAAATCGAAGCAGGAATCCCTGAAGATGATCCCCGTAACCCAGGGGTTATTGCTGACAATGTTGGCGATAACGTGGGTGACGTTGCTGGTATGGGTTCGGATATATTTGAGTCCTACTGTGGTGCAATGATCGCATCCATTGCGATTGCGGCGACATTTACGGCGAGTGAGACACAAACGGCAATGATGTTCCTGCCTCTGGCTCTGTCCTCTATTGGTTTGATCGCTTCGATTATAGGCATCATCATCGTACGGGCGCGTTCTGGCTCCGAGCCAGGTCAGGCCTTGCGCTCAGGAACGATCGGTGCGCCAGTATTATTTGTTATCGCAGCTTACTTCCTTATTGACGGAATGGGCATCGAACGCGGCGTCTGGTTTGCAGTACTCAGTGGTGCGGTGGGCGGAATTCTTATTGGTTTGATCACCGAATATTACACAGGCGGGGTGCCGGTTAAGAAAATTGCAAACTCCGGGGAAACTGGGCCTGCGACGGTCATGATTACCGGTTTGGCGGTCGGTATGCAGTCAGTGGTGCTGCCAGTGCTATTTATTAGTGCGATTATTTTCTTTTCAACCCAGCAAGCGGGTCTTTATGGGGTAGGTATCGCGGCTGTGGGAATGTTATCCACCGTTGGCATCACCATGGCCATAGACGCTTATGGCCCGGTTGCGGATAACGCCGGGGGCATTGCCGAAATGGGTGGTATGGGCAAGGAGACCCGCGATATCACAGATTCTCTTGATGAACTGGGTAATACGACAGCAGCCATTGGTAAGGGTTTTGCTATCGGTGCGGCGGCGTTGGCGGCATTGGCGATTATTGCGGCCTTTGTAGAAACTGTTTCCATTAATAAACCTGACTTTAGCCTTGAGCTTTCTGATCCCATGGTGCTGGTGGGCTTGTTCATCGGTGGCGCGATTCCTTTCCTGATAGCATCTATCACCATGACTGCGGTGGGTGATGCGGCTTTCGAGATGATCCACGAGATTCGGCGTCAGTTTAGAGAAATCCCGGGTTTGCTAGAGGGCACTGCCGAGCCGGATACTGCGCGATGTGTCGATATAGCTACCACTGCAGCTTTACGGCGTATGTTGTTGCCGGGTGCCATTGCTGTTGTTGCACCTGTGGTGGTTGGTTTTACTTTGGGCGCAGAATCTTTGGGCGGCATGCTCGGTGGTGGCCTGCTGGGTTGTGTGTTGCTAGCGCTGATGATGGCCAATGCCGGTGGTGCCTGGGATAACGCCAAAAAATATGTTGAGAAAGGCAACCTGGGCGGCAAAGGCTCGGATGTTCACACTGCCGTGGTGGTTGGCGACACCGTGGGTGACCCCTTCAAGGATACTTCTGGGCCATCAATGAATATTCTGATCAACGTTATGGCGATTGTTAGTTTGGTGATTGCGCCGCTACTGAGTTCCAGCTAGCTCTACAAAACTAAGGGCGCGCTTGCGTCCTTAGTTTTTTCTGGGTGACAGGGTTTCTTTGGCGGACTGGTTTTCTGGCTTTTTGGGTAACAGGGTTAGGGTTTACGGTAGTCGATAACCCAGGGCCTCAGTCAAATGATGATCTGCTATCGCTGTGCTGCTGTCGAGATCGGCAATACTTCTCGCTACCTTCAGAACCCGATGATAGGCCCGCGCCGAAAGGTCGAGGCGTTCAATCGCAGTGGTCATTAAACTTACCTGGCTATCGGTCAAAGCACAGATTTGTTTTACCTGAACAGCGCTGAGATGACTGTTTTCACAGCCTTGACGCTGTATCTGAATACGCCTGGCCGATGCTACTCGTGTGGCAAGGGCAGCGCTATTGTCGCCAGGCTCATCAGCGCTACTGGATTGAGGCTTGGTTAACTGTTCCCGAGGTATCTGGGGCACTGACACCTGGAGGTCAATGCGATCAAGCAGCGGGCCTGAAATTTTGTCCCGATAGCGGTTTACCCTGTCCGGTGTACAGCGGCATCGTGCACTCCCAAGATAGCCGCAGGGGCAGGGATTCATGGCCGCGACGAGCATAAATCTTGCTGGATATTCGGCACTGGTTTGTGCGCGGGAAATCATGATTTTTCCCGACTCCAGGGGTTCTCGCAAGACCTCCAGAACCCTGCGGGGGAATTCGGGCAACTCATCGAGAAATAGCACACCTTGATGTGCCAGGGATATTTCGCCGGGTCTGGGATTGCTGCCGCCCCCAACTAATGCCACGGCGGAAGCAGTGTGGTGTGGTGCTCGAAAGGGTCGTTCAAAAAAGTTCTGGCGCAGGCCGTTACCTGCTACCGAATAGATGGTGGCCACTTCGAGGGCTGTTTTTTCATCGAGAGCCGGTAACAAACTCGGCAGGCGGCTGGCGAGCATGGTTTTGCCGGTACCTGGCGGCCCGCTAAATAGCAGGTTATGAGCGCCGGCTGCGGCTATCTCCAACGCTCTTTTGGCCTGATGCTGACCGATAATATCGCTTATATCCGGGCCTTCGAAGGTATTGTCTGGAGCCTCGAAGGCTTGTCTAGCCAGTAGTTCAGTGCCTTGTAAATGCGCACATATTTCCAGTAAATGTCCTGCGCCGAAGACTTTGGTATCGCGAGCCAGCGCACCTTCCCGGGCGTTTGCAGCAGGCACGATGAGCTTGCGTCCCTGCTGCCCACAGGCGAGGGAAGTGGGCAGAATGCCATCCACAGGTCGCGTTTCCCCAGACAGCGCTAATTCACCGATAAATTCGTACTGGGACAATGATTCTTGAGGTAGTTGCCCTGAGGCGGCAAGGATGCCCAGGGCTATGGGCAGATCAAAGCGCCCGCCTTCTTTAGGCAAGTCAGCGGGGGCGAGATTAATGGTGATACGACGCGCAGGAAAGTCGAAATGGGAATTGAGCAAAGCGCTTCGCACGCGGTCTCTGCTCTCTTTCACCGCGGTTTCTGGGAGGCCGACCATGCTCAGGCTGGGCAGTCCATTGGATAAGTGAACTTCTACCGATACAGCTGGTGAGTCGATACCAGATTGCGCGCGGGTATGGATGATGGCGAGAGTCATGCAGTCTTCCCTGATGTGCAGTGCTCATTGGTAGCAAATACTACCCCATCTGATCTTACCTGTGACAGCGGTATTAACAAATAGCCCCGCCAATATACTTGTGCCCACAGGGGTTCCCTGCATGGAGAAGTAGGCGTTGCCAATGACTTTGAGCCACTTGGTCGAGCGGCTTACTTCTTGATAGGCGTCAGTAATTACCTTCAATGCCCTGATTTGGGTCGCTATTTAAATGCAGTATTTACCTTGCGCACTAAAGCTGTGCATTTCTGTTTTAAATCACTAGGTTTCGCAAGTTAAAAAACTGGCATGTTTCATGCTGGTTAGTATCGAGTACATCTTAAATCGGAGAATACAATGAAAATGATTACTGCGGTTATTAAACCGTTCAAGTTGGATGACGTCCGTGAGGCCCTGGCGAGTGTTGGTGTGCAGGGCCTGACAGTAACGGAAGTTAAAGGTTTTGGACGTCAGAAAGGCCATACGGAGTTATATCGGGGCGCTGAATATGTGGTTGATTTCCTGCCTAAGGTAAAGGTGGAAGTCGGGGTCAGTGATGCCATGACCGACAGTGCGGTAGAGGCCATCGTCAATGCTGCACAAACCGGAAAAATCGGTGATGGCAAGATTTTCATTGCGGATATACAGGAAGTGATACGCATTCGTACCGGTGAAACTGGCGATGACGCCGTTTGATAGCTAACTGACTTTTACTGTAGAGGAATAAATAATGGAAAGCGATATCGTTCAAATTAAGTACGCGCTGGATACCTTCTATTTCCTGGTGTGTGGTGCACTGGTGATGTGGATGGCCGCCGGTTTTACCATGCTCGAAGCCGGACTGGTTCGAGCCAAAAATACCACTGAAATTCTGACAAAAAACGTGGCGCTGTATGCGGTGTCTTGCGTGATGTACCTGATTATGGGTTACACCATTATGTATGGTGGCTCTGAAGGTGGCTTTTTCCCGGATAGCTGGTTTGGCAACACCATCGC
>JAHRWI010000147.1 GCA_019090225.1 Porticoccaceae bacterium | reverse complement strand
GGATGCCAGGGCCGAAATCAGCTTGCCTGCTTTTTGATGACTCATATCACAACACTCCAAAGACATGACGAAGTAGATAGACGCAAATAAAACCAGCGGCCATAAACGTACAGGTGGCGACAATCGAGCGCGGTGACAGGCGGGAAATACCACAAATACCGTGGCCGCTGGTGCAGCCACTACCGAGGCCAGTGCCAAGGCCCACCAGTAAACCACCGACGATAACTACCAGGACACTGGCATCCGGCTCTGGTGGCTTGAAGTCCACGGATAGCGCTACCGGGATGGCCCCACCAATAATGATGCCAACAACAAACAGTAAGCGCCAAAGTCGTTCGTCAGCGGGTTCGGTTAAGGCACCGGTCAAAATGCCGCTAACACCGCTGATGCGGCCCTTGAGTCCCATCATCATGATAGCGGCGACGCCGATGAGTCCGCCACCGAGGGCGGCCAAAATAAAGGGGTGCATTAATTGCTCCTGTTAGAGTTTATTAAGGGGAGTTTTTAGATAGGAAATGCCGTTGCTTTCGGGAGGTGGGAAGGCACCGGCTCTTATGTTGACCTGAATCGACGGTATGATCAGGTGTGGCAGCGCCAGTTGCGCGTCTCGATTGGTGCGTAGTTTTACGTAATCGCCCTTCCCCTGCCCCTGTAAATGAACGTTGCGTGCTTTTTGCTCGGTGACGGTATGGACGGACTCCGGTGGCGCACCAGCTTCGGGATAGTCGTGACAAAGGAACAGGCGCGTGTCATCGGGGAAACCTAGTAAGCGCTCTATGGATCGATACAGCGTGCTGGCATTGCCACCGGGAAAGTCTGCACGAGCGGTGCCATATCCCGGTGAAAACAAAGTATCACCGACAAAGATGGCATCACCGATTTGATAAGACAAACAGGCTGGCGTGTGACCTGGGGTCTCCAGCGCTCTGATAGTTAGTTCGCCCAGAGGCAGGCTGTCACCTTCGTTCAATAGTAGATCGAATTGACTGCCATCGACCGCAAGGTCATCCAGGTTAAAAATGGCTTTAAACACCTCCTGAACCGCTGGAATTTTTGCCCCGATGCCTGTTTGGCCGCCACATTGCTCTTTAACAAAAGGCGCAGCCGATAGATGATCTGCATGGGCATGGGTTTCGAGAATATAACTCAGCGTTAAACCGAGAGCCTTGAGATCCTGTAGGACCATTTCAATGGCCTCGGTTGATGTCCGCCCCGTTTCGAAATCAAAGTCTAGAACGGGATCGATTATCGCTGCCTGCATGGACTTATCATCCCAGACCAGATGAGTGAAGGTGGCAGTGTCCTGATCAAAATAAGTTTTTACTTCCATAATGCTTATTCCCGCGTGAGTTGCTGTCGCATTAAGTTAGTATATTATCATAATTTAATATACGTGGAAGCAGTTTGTGCTCCTTTTTTGATCCTAATCAGGAATAAATGGTTTGTTTTTATGCTTTTTTGGAATCGAAAGATGAAGCAGGTTGATTCCAGGTTCCGATTTTTAAAACCGTACTCACTGACACGGTGCGTGGAGGCGACTAAGCAGCTATAGCCCGCCTTGATTTTCTGGTGAACTGTCAATTACCAACTAATAAGCAAATGATGGTTACGTACCCTGCTGCAAGTAGGCCAGGAGCCCAGTTGCGAAGCTTGTTAATAATGGTGCCCTCTACTTTTCTGGTAGCAGCAGCTTTTAAAACAGCACCCTTTGTAGAAAAGGCAGGCCATTATTCATAGCTTATTACCTCGGTAAAAGTTGCCTCGATAAATGATCAATTAATCGTTAATACCTTCCGGTACCGCCTGATCTTTGCTCCAGTCGTCAAAGCCACCTTCGAGGCTGTAGAGCTGAGTAAAACCCATCTCCTGAAGTCTTGCTGCAGCGAGGGCGGAGCGGCCGCCAGATTTGCAGTAGACAATAACGGCCGCGTCTTTGTTCTGAAAATCTGGGTGATTTTCTATCTGCATTTCTAGCACGCCGCGAGAAATATGCTTTGAACCTTCGATATGACCTGCGTCATGTTCTATTTTTTCTCTGACATCGAGCAAAGTGATATTGCCGCTGCTGAGTAGTTCACGAGCTTGTGGGAGTTCAATGCAGCGAACTTTGGCTTTGGCTTGTTGAATAAATTGCTGGGCGTTGGTCATGGTGTTCTCCGGTAAATAAGCCTGAGTTTGTCACTTTCAAGCTGAGGGTTGTTTATCAAAAGCTATATCTTATTCGGGTAAAGACACTGCTGTTTTCTTCAAATTGGCCAAAGAAAGTAAAATCCTCTTTGCCACCCATAATATTAATGCCGACTTCGCTGGACCATGAATCGGACAGTCGATAAATAAGTTTTGGTAAGGCAAAAAAATCATCGTCCGTAGGAGAGTAAAACACAAAGAGTGAAAGGGTTAATTTTTCCTGGGGGGAGCGGTAGTTGATTCGAGTAGTGAGCACATGCCGATATTCTTCGGGTTCTTTATCGGGCAGCAGAGAATTATCCTTTAGCTGGTCATAATCCTGAGTCCATTCCAGGTAGTACTGCAAACCCAGGGTGAGGCGGGTAATCAGCTCTTGTTCGTAGCCGCTTAAAAAGCGTAATTGGCTATTGGGAATAAACGGGTCGGTGCCGTCGCGGTCTTGCTCGGACTGGTACCAGGCAATTTCCATATTACCGATACCACGCCCAACCGTGCCGCGCACACTGGCGCCCACGGAGGAAAGTTTTGGGAAATAATTGAGTCCACTTCTGGGATCAAAGCCGACAGGACTTTTGAAGTAACCGTGATAACCATAAACAGCCCACTCGTAACCTTTGATGGTTTTGTAAAGTCGTAGTGCCAGTTCGCCATCGTCCAGGCCAGTATCTGGCTCGTCAACGGAAAGCCTGGGTGGCGCGGCGACGATACTGTCAGCGAGCGGCGAAAAGTAGCTAAATCGTTCTCCGCGCATATAGGTATCGGGGTCAAATTCTGGACTCCATACCAGGTCTATATTGGCGAGTTTATTGAAGTAGCTGAATTTGATCGCATCGGATGGTGCTTTCAGGTATTCCATTTCCCGACCTGAAAAAAACGCTACCCAGTTTTTAGGGAAGAGGTCGTTAAGGAAGACTAAGTCGCCGGTACCCCAGGTGAGTATCTGGCGACCGAGCTGAATGTCGCTGTTTTGGCTAAATGAAAATCGTAAGAGCGCCTCACGTGTCTGGGTTTCGATAAAGGGGCCATTCCAGGCAAGATCGTCGACCAGAAAATCACCCTTGTAGCTGCCATAGACTGCGCCAAAGTAGTGGGAATAGTCGAGACGTAAGCGCGCTTCGTTGAGGGTGTCGTGTCGATCTAACCATTGATTGCTGTGTAGGCGGGTTCCGTAAGCGGCTTCGACGAAACCGTGAATGATGTGTTCGGATTCCTCGTCGCTGCCCCAGTCTTCGTTATCCCACTCATTTCCTTCGCTTTCGCTCCAACTATCGGTTTGAGTCAGGTTTTCAGAAGACTCTAGAGCAGAAGCTAGTGCCGGACAAAGTAGCAAGAGTGCAATTAGCGCAAGCTGGCGAGTGATTAGCATGGTGCTGTTATTTCCGTTTGAACCATTGTTGAGGTGGGTTACGCAGGGAGCGCTCGGAAAAAATATCGTCTGGCAAGCCCAGGTCGTATTGAATATAGCGCATTTCGGTGAGGGTCGAGCCACCTGAGCGAAGATCGGAGGCCTGCATCCGGGTGGCGGTGGCAAAACCATCGATATCTTCTATTTTTAGTGCTTCGATGCGGCGATATACTTTGCCAGCTGAATCGGTGTATTCGGTTTTTACCGGCATCCAGTTATGTTTATCGATCCACACCGTGTAGGACGCGAATTCAACGCTGTTGGGGTTTAGCGGAATATTTTTAACTACGTAGTGTTGATCGGTGGTTTCGATTATTTCATGTTTATCCGCTGTCAGGCTGCGACCTGAGATGTCTTCATAAAAAAAATGCGAACCGACAAAACTGGTTCTTTTGTCACCGGAGGATATTCGTTTGACTAGACCCAGGCCGGGCAGGTACAGCCAGCGGTCATCATCAGTGTCGGTATGTTTTACGACGCGAAACAGGGTGTTGCGCACATCTGCCGGTCGGCTAAACAAGACCAGGAAATCCTGGTCAGCGTCATTCTGTGTGCTGTTGTCTTTGGTAAGGCGGTCTTTGCGCAAGATCGTAAATTGCCTAACTTGTTTATTACCGCCGCCGTCGGTGATCAACATGCGGGATTCGGCGCGGCCATCCTTGCCCTGATAAAAGGCGACATGGTTAGCCTGACTTACGATTTGCTCGACGTCGGTTTCATCGGCAAGGGCAAGGTTTGTAACAAAGGCCAGGACAATCAGTCCAATTAGATTTGGTAGGTTTTTCATTATGGGTTTACCTCGCCTGACTTAAACAGGAAGCGTTTCAGATAGGTCATCAATATGGGCAGGATGACCAGGGTAGTGAGGCAGGAAATTATCATAATCGCTGCCAGGAACATGCCTACAGTGTTGTATGGCACCAGAGGTGATAACAACAGGGGCAGGAAGCCGACCGCAATAACAATGGCATTCCTTGAAATAGCGCGGGCTGGTTCTTCAAACATCAGCGGAATGGCCTTTGCAAAGCTGCCGTGTTTGTCGACCATCTCCCGCATACGCTGGACAAAATGGATGGCGAAATCTACCGATAGTCCCAGCGACAGCGCCGATAAAATGGCCACCGGCATATCATAGTCCTTGCCAGTCCAGCCGACGATGCCGTAGATAAACAAAATTGTCGCTGACAGGGGGATCATCGCCAGAATGCCAAACAGGATAGAGCGAAACAGCACAACCATCATAATAAACACTACGACAAAGGCACCCAGCAGGCTGCCGACCATGCCTTTTACCATGGCTTCCTGCCAAACCACATTGATGTAGGTTAGGCCTGCCCAGCGCATTTCTACGCCTGGCGGCAGAGGATGGCTTAACAGGTAATCATCGACAAAATCTACGACCTGGGTCATATCGACGTTATTGCCGCTTTTTAACTGCAGCCATATTGAGGCAGAACGCTGATTCGGAGTGACCATGCGCCATAGATCCTGAGGCCGGTGGGATGACTGATAGCTGAGTAGGGTCTGAGCGACGGCGGCGGAAGAGTCGGGAATCCGATAATAATCTGCCCTACCTTCATTGAGTTCGCGATATACAGTTTTAACCACGTCTGTTACCGAATTACTTTTGCCGACGATGCCGGTGCTTAGCAGGGCCTCCTGCATGGTTTCGATATAGGCCAATGCCTCAGGTTGCTGAAAGTATTTGCTTGCGTTGAGTTGTTCTTCGGTCGCAGCCAGCAATGCTTCAAG
>JAHRWI010000146.1 GCA_019090225.1 Porticoccaceae bacterium | reverse complement strand
TCAGGCATTCCACCGCACCGCTGACGGAATTGCGGCGGAATAATAAATCCGATTGACCCGCCAGATCCCGGGCTTTGGTATCTCCGACCTTGTTTTGTTGATCATCAAGCATAATTACCTTGGTGCCTGCGGTGATATACAAACCCGCCTCCACCGTGCAGCGATCACCCAGAGGGATGCCGATACCTGCGTTAGCGCCGAGCAGACATTCCTTGCCGACCGAGATAATAATATTACCACCGCCAGACAGCGTGCCCATGGTCGAGCTACTGCCGCCCAGGTCGGAACCCGCACCGACAAAAACGCCCGCTGAAATACGGCCTTCGATCATATTCGGCCCTTCTGCACCGGCATTAAAGTTAACGAAGCCCTCGTGCATGATGGTGGTGCCTTCTCCGATGTAAGCCCCCAGGCGAACCCGAGATGTGTCGGCAATACGCACGCCACTAGGTACCACGTAGTCGGTCATTTTGGGAAATTTATCGACGCAGCTGACTTGCAGGCTATTGCCTTTCATACGCGCTTCGAGCTGGCGCTGAGGCAATTCTGCCAGATCAATAGCACCTTCATTGGTCCAGGCAACATTGGGCAAGACGCCAAAAATTCCCGCCAGATTGGTGCCGTGAGGTTTAACCAGTCGATGGGAAATAAGATGCAATTTGAGATAGGCAGCGGGCACCGAGGATGCCTCACTGTCGGTGGCCAGGGCAACGGCAACCACAGGTTTGCTGCTCTTGGCCAGTGTGCGTGTAAGCTCCGCCTGATCAGCCTCGCCGTTTTCGTCAAAGGCCTTAGCCAGTGTGGCGAGTGTGTTGGTATCCATCGTGACAGTGGCATCACTGTCTCCTGACAGGATTGCGCTCAAGGCGGACTTAACACCGGCAGAGGGTTGTAATAGCGGTGCGGGGAAAAAAACCTCCAGCCACTTGCCTTTGCTATTTTGGGTGCCAACACCGATACCTACACTGTATAAATCTGTCATTGCCTCGCCTCATCAAGAGTTTGTTAGGGTTTAGTAAAAATACTGTCGTAGTCGGCTGCTTTAAAACCAACAAATACGGCTTGCTCGTGTTCCAGCACTGGCCGTTTAATCAAGGTCGGATTATCCAGCAGCACTTGAGTAACGTTCGCTTCACTCAAGTTGTCTTTGACCTCGTCGGATAATTGCTTCCAGGTGGTGCTGCGCTTGTTGACGAGCACCTGCCAGTCAATCTTGGTAAGCCATTCCTGCACCTTGTTTTCTGTAAGGCCATCAGCACGGACATCATGGAATTCATAAACAATTGAATGTGTGTCGAGCCATTGCCTGGCCTTCTTGACCGTGTCGCAATTTTTAATACCAAATAGCTTTGCCATGGGTGGCGATCTCTACCGAAAATCAGCCGCACAGGATAGCAAAATCGTAGCATCAGTGGGTAGTGGTGTGGTGATCCTAAGCGCCGGATATTTCAAATAAGCTCAAGGTTTTTTGTTGATAACGGGAGATTTTCTATTGGGATAACAAGTGGTACATATTTCGCAGACTCGACCATCGCAACCCCGAGCGCTGCAATATTCTCGACCGTAATAAATAATTTGCAGGTGCAAAGCGCTCCAGCTATCGCGAGGAAACAAACGCTTCAGGTCTTTCTCAGTTTGCACGACATTTTTGCCGCTGCTTAGCCCCCAGCGCTGGGCCAGTCGATGAATGTGGGTATCGACAGCAAAGGTCGGGTGGCCAAAGGCTTGAGACATCACCACGCTGGCGGTTTTATGGCCGACGCCAGGTAGGCGCTCCAGGGCTTCCATATCCTCGGGAACCTCGCCGTCGTGCTCGTCCAGGAGTATATGAGAAAGTTTTGAAATGGCTTTGGATTTTTGCGGTGATAATCCGCAGGAGCGAATCAGCGAGAGGATTTCATCGACCTCAAGCTGAGCCATATCAAAGGGATTATCAGCGCGGGCAAATAAGGCCGGTGTGACCAGGTTAACCCGCTCATCCGTACATTGCGCCGAGAGTAGAACGGCAATTAGCAGCGTATAAGAATCTTTGTGGTCAAGGGGCACCGGCGGTTCAGGATAAAGTTCACTGAGCTTTGCCAGAATATAAGCGACACGTTCTTGTTTGAGCATTTACAGGTTCTTAATGAGCGCTTTGATGCGCTCGGCCGCTTGTTGGCACTGTTCAAGTGGGGCCACCAGTGCCATGCGAATGCGCTTGGCTCCGGGGTTGCCGGTTGCGGTGTCTCGGGCCAGGTAGCTGCCGGGTACCACGCTGACGTGCTGTTGGCGATAGAGTTCGCGGGTGAAGTCGGTGTCCGGTATCGGCGTTTCTGGCCACAGATAAAAACCTGCATCGGGTTCGGGAACATTCATGATGGGTCGAAGGATGTCGGTAACCACCTTGAACTTTTCCCGGTACAGCGTGCGATTCTCCTCGACATGAACCTCGTCACCCCAGGCGGCAATACTGGCATGCTGGTGTTGCACGGGCATGGCGCTGCCGTGGTAGGTGCGATAGAGCAGGAAATGTTTTAGAACATCGGCATCCCCAGCCACAAAGCCAGAGCGCAGACCGGGTAGGTTGGAGCGCTTTGAGAGGCTGTGAAACACCACACAACGCTGATAGTTATTGCGACCCAGTTCGGTGCAGGCCTGAAGCAGGCCGGGTGGCGGCTGGCTTTTGTTGCCGTAAATCTCCGAATAACATTCATCGCTTGCGATAATGAAATCATAGCGATCACCGAGTTCGATAAGCTGTTTCAGATTATCCAGGTCCAGTACAGCACCGGTAGGGTTGCCAGGGCTGCATAAATAAACCAGTTGGCAACGACGCCAAATGGCTTCGGGAATAGACGCAAAATCCGGTTGAAAATTAGTTTTGGCAGAGCAGTTGGCAAACACCGGCTCGGCACCGGCGAGCAGAGCGGCACCTTCGTAGATCTGATAAAAGGGATTGGGCATAAGCACGACAGCCTGGGTACCCTGCTTAGGATCTCCTGGGTTGATAACCGTTTGAGCGAAAGCAAACAGGGCTTCTCGGGTACCGTTGACGGGTAAGACCTGAGTCTCAGGATTGAGATCTGAGCTGAGCTTAAAGCGCGTCCCTAACCACTGAGCAATGGCCTCGCGTAGTTCAGGAATACCTTTAGTGGCAGGGTAAAGCGATAGCCCAGATAGCTGGTCAACCAGTGTTTGCCGCACAAATTCAGGTGCCGGATGTTTTGGTTCACCGACGGAAAGGTCGATATGATTCAGCCCTTGGGCCGGGCTAAGCCCACTTTTGAGAGCGCGCAATTTTTCAAAAGGGTAGGGCTGCAAATGTTGCAGATCGGGATTCATAGATGGCTCGTCAAAAATATTTTGTGGATTCAGTTTTTCTGTTAGTGCGGCGCTCAGGCACGAGAATTAATTAACTCCAGTGGTGCGCCGGATGAAGTGTCATCCAGGTTGCGGCTGTCCAGTTCGTTGCAAATCGTTGCTTCTATTTCCCGACACAGCGCTGGGTCGCTAATGGGTTTGTCCTCGGTGTCGGTAATATAAAACACGTCTTCCACCCGCTCGCCCAGTGTGGCTATTTTTGCGCTGTGCAAATGCAGTTTGAAGTGCATAAAAATTTGTCCTAGCTGCGCCAGCAGGCCGGGGCGATCCGGGGTGATAACCTCCAGATAAGAGGTGTTTTCTGTCATCGTATTATCAATGCGCGCCGAGGTTCCGATAGTCATCTGTTTGAGCTGGCGCGGGGTGCGACGTTGCACCTCAAAGGCTTCGTCAGAAGGTGCTTGCAGGGTTTTAACCAGCGCGCTATGGACTTTGCGCTGTCGCTCGGGGTTGTTGGCAAAGGGTTTGCCCTGTTCATCAAGCACATAAAAAATATCGAAAGTGTGGCGGTGACGGCTGTCGGTGTAGAGCTGGGCATCGACAATATTGATATGTGAGCTATCGAGGCAGGCGGCGGTGATGGGGAAGACGTTACTCAAGCCTTTGGTGTGAATGAAAATCCGTGTTGCGCTGATATCTTCGACACCGGCATCTTCAATAAACACGATTGGCCCGGTGTTGTCCCCTGCGGCATATATTTTTTCGGTAAAGCGAGCGATGACCGGGGCGCTTTCGCGCAGGAACAGCTCTTCATCCAGGTCGCCCCAGAGGGCCTCGCTCGCAGATTCTGCTATGCCTTTCTCTATTAGCAAGCTCAGTGTTTCTTCCCGAGTATTATTGATCCACTCCTGTCTATCGGCGGGGTTTTCGAGACCTCTTTTAAGAGCCTCTCGGGTTGAGAAATATAACTGGCGCATCAAGGAGCCTTTCCAGCTGGTCCACAATGTTGGATTGGTGGCGGTAATGTCAGCGATGGTCAGGGTGAACAAATAATCGAGGTGCAGTTGGTTACCCACCAGCTGGGCAAATTTGTAGATAATATCGGGGTCAGAAATATCTTCTCGTTGGGAAATACTCGACATCAGCAGGTGATGCTCGACCAGCCATTTTAGCAGGCGAATTTCCTGGGCGGTAAAACCGTGCTTGAGCGCGAACTGCTCCACATCGGCAGAGCCCAGTTTGGAATGATCACCACCGCGACCCTTGGCGATATCGTGGTAGAGACCCGCGACCAGCAATATTTCTGGTTTCGGTAAGTTTTTGAATACGTGAGAGGCGACCGGAAAAGTCTGTGCCAATTCAGGATTGCCCAGGCGGCGCATATTACGCACTACCTGAATGGTATGGGCATCCACCGGATAGATATGAAATAGATCGTGCTGCATCTGACCGACAATGAGATCGAATTCCGGCAGATATTTACCGAGTATGCCGTAACGGGTCATGCGCTGGAGTTGTGTGGAGAGCTTACCCTGGCAGCGTAGCAAACGCATAAATAGTTTGCGGTTAGTTTCGTTTTCACGAAAGGTCTCGTCAATGCGATGGCGATTTTCTCGAATCTGGCGAATAGTCTTTGAGCTCGCGCCTTCTATAGCAGGGTTTTCGCCGAGTAAGACAAAAACCTCCAGCAGGGCCGAAGGCTGTTCGCTAAACAGAGTGTTACTGATCGCCTCAATATAGTCATCACGAATCTGGAAGCGCTCGTTAATATGTTCCGCTTTAGCACGGCTATCCTCATTGAGGATGACTTCGTCAAGATACTGCAATAGCACGTCGTTCTGCTCGTGCATGGCGAGTACGACGCGGTAATAACGCTGCATGAATTGTTCGACAGCCATATGCCTGTCGTTGTCTTTGTAGCCAAACATCTCAGCTAATTTGCGTTGATATTCAAATAGCAGACGTTCTTCCGGGCGTTTGGCGATCATGTGCAGACCGTAGCGCACTCGCCAGAGGAAGTCTTCACCCTGGCGGATTAGCTGGTATTCTTCCTCGGATAAAAAGCCGCAAGCAATCAGTTGCTCAAGATTATTGGCCCCATAGTGGCGTTTGGCAATCCAGCTGATACTCTGAATATCACGCATCCCGCCGGGGGCTTCTTTTATATTTGGTTCGAGATTATATTCGGTGTTGCCGTGTTTCTCATGGCGATCATCCTGTTCGCTACGCTTGGCCTCAAAAAAAGCTTTCGAGCGCCATATTTTTGCCGGGCCAGTGCGCGCCAGCATTTTGGCCATGATTTCTTCATTGCCGACTAGCAAGCGGCTTTCTAACAAGTTTGTGGCGACGGTGATATCTGCTTTCGCCTCTTGTACACAGTGTTTTACGGAACGGACGCTATGACCGATCTTTAGATGGATATCCCACAAAAGCGTTAAAAATTCGCTGATGTTTTTTTGATAACGGCTGTGATTATCCCGCTTGGTCAGGATCAATAAATCTACATCTGACTGGGGGTGTAACTCCATACGACCGTAACCACCCACCGCGACCAGGCTTATATTGTTATCCCACTCAAATTGATTCCAGGCGTGGATCAGTATGCGATCTGTAAATACGGCCCGCTCAGTGATCAGTGCGCGAATCTGTTCGCCCTCTTCAAAGCGCCTGTTTAGGTGGTGGTCTACAGCACTAATAGCATCGGAGAAAACCGTTATGGCCTCCTGGTTTTCGAGGTCAGCTAAAAACCGCTGTTCCCTGAAAAATAACAATGGTGATGTTGCTGTAGTCATTGGCTGCTTATCAGTATGCCCAGTGCGGGCGGGAGGGGGAGGGACGTGGCTTTATGTGCCGGGTATTTAAAAAGGCAGGGATTCCTCGTTTCGGGTCGTCAACACTTCAACACCGTCACTGGTGACGCACAGGGTGTGTTCCCACTGGGCAGACAAACGGCCATCGCGAGTTTCCACCGTCCAGCCATCCTTTTTAAGCTTGGTGTGTTGCTTGCCTGCGTTGACCATGGGTTCGATGGTAAAAGTCATGCCCTCTTCCAGCACCAGGCCGGTACCCGGTTTGCCGTAATGCAAGACCTGGGGGTCTTCATGGAACTCAGTGCCAATGCCATGGCCGCAGTATTCTCTGACCACTGAATAGTGATTGCCCTCGGCATGCACCTGAATGATGTGGCCGATATCGCCAAGGCGAGCACCGGGTTTAACAATGGCAATGGCTTTGTACAAACATTCCTGGGCCACTTTCGACAGACGCTGGGCGTGCTCCGGGGCTTTGTCGAGGCAGAACATCTTGCTGGTATCGCCGTAATAGCCATCTTTGATAACGGTGATATCGAGGTTGACGATATCGCTATTTTTTAAAATTTTGTTAGCACTGGGAATGCCGTGGCAGATCACGTGGTTCACGGATGCGCAGATGGTTTTTGGGAAACCTCGGTAGTTTAAGCAGGCCGGAATCGCTTTTTGTACATCGACCATATAGTCGTGGCATATTGTGTCCAGCTCCAGGGTACTGATGCCGGGCTGGACATAAGGCTCAATCATCTCCAGCACTTCAGCCGCCAGTCGTCCAGCGATACGCATTTTGGCAATTTCTTCCGGGCTTTTGATCGATACAGGCATAGGGTCATGATTTGAAAATGAATAGCGGGGCATTGTAACCAATTCATCAACGATAGGTTATCCGGGCTATGGAGAAATAATATTCCATGGTGGTCTAAGCTGTTAACGTATTCGGGCGCTTTGTTGAAATTGTTAGTGAGCATCAGTTAGCCAAATATAGGCCAACTAATATAAGAGGAAGCAACAATGTATATGAGGAGAGAACAATGAAAATAGGTCTACAGGGGGTTTTTGCCGGTCCAGCAGCGGGAGCGGAGCATATGACGAAAACCGCGAAAATGGTTGAAGATGTTGGTTTCCATTCGTTCTGGATGCCCGAGCACGTCTTGTTGTTCGAAGACTACGACTCACCTTATCCCTATTCCGATAACGGCAAGGTGCCACTTGATCCCCACAATGTGCCGCTGGAACCCTTTACAGCTCTGGCATTTCTGGCGGCACAAACCAGCCGGATTCGCCTGGGTACGGGTATCACCATCTTGCCTCAGCGCAATCCGGTGTATTTTGCCAAGCAGGCGGCGGATGTCGATGCTATGTCCGGTGGTCGGCTGGATATCGGCATAGGCGTTGGCTGGCTGGCCGAGGAATTTGCCGCGTTGGGGGTGCCTTTTGAACGTCGTGGCGCACGGGCTGCAGATTACCTGAAAGTCTGCAAAACCCTGTGGTGTGATGATATCTCCAGTTACGAAGGCGAGTTTTATACCTTGCCAACCTGCGTGCAAGGGCCAAAGCCAGTGCAAAAGCCTCATCCGCCGCTGTGGTTTGGCGGTGAAAGTACGCCTGCTTTACGCCGTGTAGCCCGTTTTGGTCAGGGTTGGTATGGCGTTAAATTGTTGCCTGAGGATGTACCTGCTCATCTGAAGAAACTGAGCGAATTATTAGATGCCGAAGGGCGCAAACTGGATGAGATTGAAATTGCCGTGTCACCCTACGGAACCCGCTGCGACCTCGATATGCTGAAGCGCTATCGGGATGTCGGTGTAGATCAGGTGATTGTCTTTGCGCTCAACGCTGAGCCGGATCCGCTGTACAGTGAAATAGAACGTTTTGCGGAAGAGCTGGTAGGGCCTGGGGCTGGGATATAAGAAGTTTTAACCAGAATGAACTTTGCAGTTTGAATCTGAACCGGTCATCCGAGCGTATGCTGGAATGACCCCACTTTTACGAGCAGATGGACGATGCTTAACAAAATGCCAGTTTAAAGTTTGTTAAAGCATCGTCCTCTTAGTCCCTTGTGCTACGTTAAGCCAGTAGAGCTAAGCCGACTGGGCTTGTTGTTGGTTCACCTCTTTACCTTTACCGTGGCGTAATAACTGTCCAGGTGTCTCACCAGTGCACTTACCATCGATAAAGGTGATCGTGCCGTTGACCATGGTATAGCGATAACCCTCAGCGTACTGCACCCGACGCCATTCTCCAGCGGGGAAGTCGTTCACCACCTCTGGCTTGTCCGGGGTTATCTTCAGGTTGTGGTAGTCGTAGACGAGAATATCTGCTGGCGCGCCCTCAACCAGGGTGCCACGATTTTTAAAGCCAGCGCACTGAGCGGGCATTGCCGATAGTCGGTAGTGGGCCTCTTCCAGACTCATCATGCCATCGCGGCGCACCATGTTTATCAGAAAGTCGGTAGGATATTTACCCGCCGTCAGAAACTTGGTGTGTGCGCCACCGTCGGAAATGCCAGGGATAGTAAAATCGGCGTCGAGAATTTCTTTGTTGTAACCCGGATGTTCGTTGAACGAACGGTGCCAGAAGGTGGTTTTTAAATCCTCGCTAATGATCAGGTCAAGGAAGGCGTCGATTAGATGCTTGCCCTGCAACTCGGCCAGCTCGGGTAGATAGAGGCCTTCGTATTGTTTGTTCTCGGGTTTAAACGTGGTGTCGATCTTGTAGCCGGAGAAGGGTCCGGTCACCGGCGAGGCGCGGCCATTATCATACTGATCGCGCACCGCCTGGCGTTTAACCGGGTCCTGCATAGCGGTGATTCGTTCTGCCACCGTACCCATGGTCACATCGCGCCATTCCTGAGTGCCATCAAGGCCGTTGTATTCATCAAATGAAAAATACTCTTCATTGGGGTTCAGGATCGCCATGCCCCAGATATCGTTGCCGCGTTCCCGGGTGCGTTTTAGCCAGCCCATGATGGTGCGGAAGGAATCGGGGTATTGATCGTGGGACTGAACCGCGTTGTACAAGATGGGTTTTTGTGAAATCTGCGCCAATTTCTCGATGAAACGCAGTCCGCCCACCTGAGAAATTTGAATAAAACCCTCATCGTACTTGGCCGCTACTTCGGCAAAGGCTTCGCACAACTCGTCACTCATAGTATCGGTCACCATGGGGGTGCCGTCGTAGTCGCGCTGTACTGACATATAGCCCTTACCCAGGCGCTGCACCGACCAGCCACAGCCACCGGCATCGAGGCCATCTTTGAGTAGTTGACACATCTTGGCAGTTTCTTCTTCCGTAGGGTTGCGTGCCTTGGCTTCATCGAGGCCCATAGCGGTAATCATGATGGGCCCGATGGGCACATAGCTGAGAACATTGACGCCTAACGGTGCGCGGTCGAGAAAATCCAGCCATTCGGGAAAGGTCTCCCATTCCCATTTCATACCGGCTCTCATGGATTCCATGGGGATAGCTTCGACTCGGGACATCATCAGCATGGCGCGTTCGCGTAGTTCCGGCGCAATGGGTGCGAAACCAAAGCCGCAATTGCCCACCGCGATGGAAGTGACACCGTGCCAGCCTGAGAGCGTGGCGTAGGGATCCCACTGAATTTGCGCGTCGTAATGGGTGTGTAGGTCAATAAAGCCGGGGCAGACGTTGAGACCTTTTGCGTCTATCACCTCGTCCGCACTGGCTGGATCAAGCTGGCCGTCGCCATCTATTGTCGTAATAACGCCGTTCTTAATACCGATGTCACCGACAAAGCGGGGAGCCTGGGTGCCATCAAAGACGGTGCCGCCTTTGATGATGGTGTCGTAACTAGTCATGATATATCTCCTGGATCATAGTGGTTTTATTGGTTAAACCGTCTAAATACGGGGCGCTTTTTCTTAGTGTTGCGCCTCCGTGTAATAAATTCGGACTCTGTTGAGCGTCGCTGCAATCGCAAGGGTTCTCCAGTCACTCTAGCATTGACACTAGCATTGAAAAGGATGGCTACGGCCAGTTTTTGTGACCAAAAATTTCGAGATGTTTTTCCGGGTCGGATTTAAGGGGAGCCAGCACCTGCGACTTTTACTCGGATAGTTTCTACTCTTGAGGCTTTCTTACCTTTACCAATATCCGACATTTTGCCGTCAAAGGTCATGCAATAGAGCGTCTTCATATCTTCGCCGCCCAGGGTGCAAGCTACGGCGCGTCGACCCGGCAAGTCGATAACATCGGTAATTTCGCCACCGTCCTTGACCCGCACAAAGCAGTCGTTGGCAAAAGCTGCTAGCCAGATACCGCCTTCTTCGTCGAGGGTAATACCGTCGGGGGTATAGTCACCGAGATCGGCAAATACTCTTTGACCCGAAAGAGTGCCGTCGTCTTCAATATGGAAGGCTGTTAGCCGCTTGCCCCAGCTCTCCGCGACCACCAGCGTTTTACCGTCAGGGGTGACGACCGGGCCATTGGGGAAATGCAGGCCATCGGCGACTTCCTGAGCTTT
>JAHRWI010000145.1 GCA_019090225.1 Porticoccaceae bacterium | reverse complement strand
GTTATGACCAGTCCAAAACCGAGTCGTACCGGTCAGTGCATGTTTTAGGTAGTTAGCCAGCTCTGCTGGCCTTAGAGAAAAATCCGTAAAGCGGGCATGTGGTGAGCCAATAACACCCCATACAATCCGCCACATCGCGGTAAACACCATCACCATGCCGGCAATCATATGATAAGAAAACCCTGACCCATCATCGTCAACGGTATTGGCAATTGCATAGGCGGTTAAAAAACAACCGGCGAATATCCAGTGAAATACCCGGGTTGGCAGATCGTATACGCGCTTTCTGTTCATAGCCTTCCCTCATCGCTTTGCATTAGTTTGATACAAGCATGGACAAGAACTGTGATTAAGACCATTGACCAAAAGACCTACTGGGATATTGACCAAGCTATGGGGCATTTGCCCAAGATCATTCCGCAACCTAGGCATAGCCTGCCTTTAAAGCAGAAAACTGATAATGATTTTCCCCCCAGGTATCCCGAAAGATGCAATACACCTAGCACTATTGGCAATTTTCTGCGTGTGGTTATCACTAGATAACAACACTGTACTCGTCGGGCGGTGCTGATCTTTAACTTATTTAGCGGCTTTGGATTGGCTAAAAAACTTCAGGAGTTTCAATTGCTCGATGAAGGGCTACTCACCAATCTACTGGCCTCCAATATCGGTGTGGAACTCGCCCGTTTGCCGCTTTGTTTTTTTATCCCTATCGCCATAAATTTCTGGCGACGCTTACCAGTACTTTGCTGATGAGCGCTGGCTTAATGCTGATGACTTACCAGCTCACCGGCTTCAACCTACAGTAATCAAGATGAGAGATAACATGGAACAGGGTGTCAGTCTGACAACCCTGATCAAAGCGTCTGTGGCGGCGATATTGCTGGCTGCTGTTGCTATAGTAAGCTTTATTTTTCCCGCCGAATACAATATCGATCCCACTTGGGTGGGTCAGAAACTCGGCCTGACTCTGTTGGCCGAATCCGCTGAGGCAGCACCGATTGCTGCCTCAATCTAAAACCAATAGTGTTGCTTCAGAGCAAGTCATCGAGATCACTGTGCCCGCCAATCAGCGGTATCGAATATAAACTGCAAATCAACCAGCGTGACAAATTGACTTATGAATGGATGACCGATGGCGATCCTTTGTACTTCGATCTTCAGGGCGAGCCTGAAGGCGATATCACCGGCTATTTCGAAAGCTATGCCATCGCCACACTGGGCACCATGAAAGGCAGTTTTATCGCCCCCTTTGACGGCTTACACGGCTGGTATTCGAAAAACACCAGCCCCAAAGCTGTCGCCATTCAGCTCATCGTCAACGGCCACTATCAAATTGTCGGTTTAAAATCCTAACTTTTTGCGAGAGAACACCATGAAAAAAATTTTACGCACTATGCTTTTACTCACCCTGATCACACCGGCCAATATGGGATTGGCACACAGTGACCACAGCACAATCGATGCGCAATCAGCCATACAGATCGCCAACAAAAGTGTTCAACAAATGACCTTCAAGGATCTGGGCTATCAGGCTGGAAAGCTAGATGCCAGCTAGAAGTCAGTAGGAGCCGAGGATATTGAGGTAGTTGACTTTAAAGAGGGCTTCTTTATGCTACGCGCAGTCAATAAAGCAACCAATAAATCTCTCTATTTAAAAATAACTGTCACCGGTCAGGTACTGGAGGCCATAGAAAGTAACGAGGATTAGCAGCGCTCCAGAGACCAGACATCTAGCCCAGTCCGACGTTTAGAATTTCCGAAGTTGGGAATACAGGAGGTTGGAAATGCAAAGCCAAGCCCAAATGGCGATTCAGCAATAACCAGGCATCAACTACCCCATGCTTAGATTGATCGATCCAGGCAATAAAGGTTCTCGCCAGGGTAGCGCGTTGGCGCTATTGCTGGCCTTTGTGCTATTGGCATCGACAATCCATGTCTCACTGCACGATTGGGATGATTCAGGTTCCGGGCCGGTTGGTCACCAGGAATGCCAGCTCTCCAAACTGCCTGGGGCTTTGCTGCCCACACCGCCGTTACCGGTACTCTTTTTCAACCTTGCATCGCTTGTCATTTTCGTCACTCAGTCCCCCAGCTGGCCCGTAGATAGCTGGTCTTGGCAGGCGCGAGCACCACCCCTGTAGTCAATTTCTTTAAAGTTTTATTTCTCACAGTCTCCAGCCTGTCTTCATGTCAGGGCTGGTCGCTGTGGTGTGTTTAAGAAAATTGAATCAGGAATCGTATTATGTTTAATCACCTTCATCGTATAACGTCAATGGGTATCCTTATGGGTGCCTGCGCAATCTTCTCACTACCCGGCCTTGCCGCAGAAGATTCCAGTTTGTTGCGTCAACAGCTAATCGAGCTACAACAACAGATGCAGCAATCACAACAGGCATACCAGTCTCGACTCCAGGCCCTTGAGCAGCGCTTAAAGCAGTTAGAACTAGAGAAGATTACGCTTGCTAACCCAGCCATTGTCCGTGATCAAACGTCCCCTTCCGACCTGCCCTCCAGTCAGGGCAGTCCGTTGAGAATAGGTTTGTCGGGTTTGTTTGCCGCAGGCGGTTCCACTGCCGATAACGACGAACTGGAAGACCTGCAAGGCGGTGGTCACGATCCCAACCGCAACGGTTTTACCGTGCAAAATGTGGAGCTTTCACTGGGTGCCACGGTTGACCCCTACTTCGATGCCCAGGCCAACATTATTTTTCTCGTCGATAGAGAAGGCGAAACCGAGGTGGAACTGGAAGAGGCGTTCATGACCACACGCCACCTGCCCTGGGGTTTACAAGTCAAAGGCGGGCAGTATTTCACTGAGTTTGGCCGCCAGAATCCGCAACATCCGCATACCTGGGCCTTTGCCGATCAGCCCGTTGTACTCTCGCGATTTTTTGGTGGTGACGGTTTACGCAGCCAGGGCGCACGAGTGTCATGGCTGGCACCAACTCCTTGGTACAGTGAGCTATACCTGGGCGCACAAAATGCCAATGGTGAAACGGTCACCAGCTTCCTGGCCGAAGGTGCCGGAGGAGACCCGACGGACCCTGAAAATATCGGCGGTCATGTTTTGATCGACCGAGATGGGCGGGATCAGAGCGATCTCCTGTATTCAGCTCGTTGGCTCAACGGTTTTGATCTCTCCGACACGCTGAGCATGAATGTGGGGTTCTCAGGCCTGATAGGGCCAAATACCAGCGGTCGTTCCACGGAGACCACTATTGTTGGCACCGATGTGTACCTGAAATGGCAACCCGCCTATGTCCAGCGGGGTTTCCCCTTTGTTTCCTGGCACACAGAAGTGTTACAGCGGCACTATGAGGCGGGCGACTCAGCAGATCCAACACAGGAAACCCTGAAAGATTGGGGGCTCTTCAGCCAGGTGCTATGGGGCTTGCGTCCCGGCTGGGTGGCCGGATTAAGAGCGGAATTTGCCGAAGCCGATGGCGGCGTCAGTACCGACGATGACCCTTTCCGTGACAGGCGCAAACGCCTCTCGCCGAACCTGACCTGGTATCCGTCGGAGTACAGTAAGTTGCGGCTGCAATACAATCGCGACTGGGCGGAGCACCTCGATGGCGGTAACGCGGATTCACTGTTTTTACAGATGGAATTCAGTCTCGGCAGTCATGCGGCCCACACATTTTAGGAGATGGCAATGAAACAATGTATTAAACACGCTTTATTGCTTTTTCTTCTGGTCGGCGCGGTGAATAGCGAGGCGGCCTTACGGGTGGTAACCACCACGGAAGATCTGGCAGCCATCGCGCGCGCGATAGGTGGGGCTGGGGTTGACGTTGTGAGCCTGACACCTGGAACGCGGGACCCACACTTTGCCGAGGCCAAACCCAGTATGATCCGCAAGGTATCCCGGGCCGATCTGTTGATTCTCATTGGTGCCGATATGGAAATCGGCTGGCTGCCTCCCTTGTTACAATCGGCCCGCAATGGGCGCGTACAAAGTGGCAAGGCGGGTTATCTGGATCTGTCTCTGGTTGTGCCACTGCTGGGAAAGATGGCTGGCCCGGTCTCGCGGGCGATGGGGGATGTGCACGCAAAAGGCAATCCCCATTACTGGCTTGATCCACGCAATGGAGCACGCATGGCGCGCGCCATTGCAATCCGGTTCGGCGAACTAGACCCTCCCGGCCAGGCCGATTACCAGACCCGGCTCGCCGCCTTCGAGCAAACCCTGAAGCAAAAGCTCAAAGAGTGGCAAACGACCCTGAGCCTTATACGAGGTCAGGCCGTGATCGCTTACCACACCTCTTTTATCTACCTGGCAGATGCCTTTGGTTTTTCCATCGTTGATGAGGTGGAACCGATGCCCGGCATTGCGCCCAGTGCCGCACATTTAAGTCAGTTGGTTCAGCAAATTAAATCCGAGCAGATTGACCTGTTAATTATGGAACCCTACTACGAACGGCGCTCTGCACGGTATCTGCATGATCAAACCGGTATCCGGATCGCGGTCTTGCCCCAGTCCGTGGGGGCCTTGCCGAAAATAGAGACCTATGTTGATTTATTTGACCGCATCGTGGCGATCCTCTCGCAAACCGGGGGAGGCTAAATCATGGAAGCCTGGTTGATCCTGTTACCGGCGTTTGCACTGAGTATCTTGATGATAGGCACCCACACCTATCTGGGCTTACACGTGTTAGCGCGCGGTATTATTTTTGTTGATCTCGCGCTGGCACAGGTGGCGGCGCTGGGTATTAGCTTTGCCTTTCTGCTGGGGCAGGAAGTGCACGGTGTTATGGCCCAGCTCTACGCCTTCATAGCCACCTTGATAGCCGCCGCTGGCTTTGCCAAACTGCGGCAACTCCCGGATAAAACCGCACGGGAAGTTACCATCGGCTGTGTCTATGTGGTGGCAACCGCGCTTTCCATCGTCGTCCTAAGCCGCTCCAGCCAGGGAATGGAGGAACTCAAAGGCTTGCTTAACGGGCAGATCTTGTGGGTGCAGTGGTCTGAGATTGCCTTTGTTGCCCTCATTTATTCTTTGCTTACACTCTTTCACTGGCGCTTCCGCCAACGCTTTTATCACCTTTCGTTTTACGATTCGGGAGCGGCAAAGGTCGGATACCTCTGGGAGTTTTTGTTCTTCGCCTCCTTTGCCGCGGTGATTACACTCGCGGTCAACCTTGCCGGGGTGCTATTGGTGTTCGCTTTTCTGATCATACCGGCCTTCAGCGCCTCCTTACTCAGCCAGTCATTTCGCAGCCAGCTGTTGATCGGCTGGTTGTTGGGGGGCTGTGTCAGTGCGGTGGGCCTGTGGCTATCTTTTGTCGCAGACTTGCCCACAGGGGCAACGGTGGTCGCGGTGATGGGCTGCTTGCCAATCATAGCGCTTCTCTTCAAATACACGTTTAAAAAGGGTGGATAGCAATTAAAAGTTTAGTTTGTTGATTGGCAGTGCGTAAAGTCAAGGACGTCTTGCCGCTTCGCAAAGGTATCAATATGTTAGTGATTTGCTATACCGTGACCAAACTAAGATTCACGGCGTAGAATTTCTTTGAACTTGCGGTAACAGGCCGGGCAATACCAACAATGTACCCTTACCAACAATGTACCCTTAAAAAATGTCTGCTTGCCGGTGCCCATCAATACCAGCTAATACCAGGCCAAAAACGAAATACCCCGGCAGAAACCACAAAACTTGACAGCTATTCTGGGCATTGTAATTTCGGTGCCCCTTCCTGCCAGTCAGTAACAGACACGCGCTCACTCCACTCGATTATCAATAGGACTTTAAATGCCTTACTTTTCAATCAGTTAAAAATTCCAACTTTGAAAGTACCATGAAAAATACCATGCTCAGAAATTTCTTCAAAAAATTTTCTTTAGCAACCAAGTTCCTTCCTTAGACCAACGCTTCCAAGCGTTTTTCTGCGACCAGGTTCAGCAGCTTTAATGAAGGCCCATTGGGCTTTTTCTGGCCCTGTTCCCATTTCTGTACTGTGGATTTGCCCGTGTTCAGATACGCGGCAAATACCGCTTGGCTGGCCTTATTTTTCATCCGGATGCGCTTGATCTGCGTAGCTGTAAATTTTTTCACGGGTGGCAAGCACAGTGCATCGAACTCCCGCAAGGTGGTCTCTTTCATCGCACCAGCCTCATGCAAGTCCTCAGCACTGTCGTGCACCACCTCCAAGATTGATTTACCCATTATCTTCTACCTCAATTAATGCGCCATGACGGCTGGCTTTAGTTAATGCCTTGTCAGTGTAACTCATCAATTCTTTAGCCAAGTTCTTCAACGCCCTCAGCTCATCCATACGGACTTTCGCCCGCGCATTCTTGGCGAATCCGTACACAAAAAATGCCTAGCACCAGATTTATACGTCAGTAGGGTGCGAACACCACCACTCTTGCCTCGACCACCAACAGCCACGCGTTTTTCACCACATGACCACTAAGGTCGGTGTAAATCAGACCTCGCTCCATTTCATCGACTGCCGCCCGCAAAGTGTCATCACTCAAGCCCTCCTTTTCCACCCATTTGTTGAACACCTTGTTTTTAAGGATCTTTTCGTTATGGTAGTATTTTTTATCGGCGTGTGCGTGAAACCGCATCGTACCAAGCACACGCAGCTCAAGTGCCAGCATCAATCTTCTTTTCATGGTATCGATGTTTTCTGCCTTGCTACACGCAATAAATACCATACTCAGAAATTTTATAAAAACTCCTTTCTGAACGGAATAATGCGTATTTTTTGAGCAATGGCGAACTTTTCTAACGCATATCAATCGCTCTCTAG
>JAHRWI010000144.1 GCA_019090225.1 Porticoccaceae bacterium | reverse complement strand
GCCTGGTCAGGAAGCCCTATTACTGGAGGTCGGTTGTAGTGCAGCTCAGGGCTACCTGTACGGAAGGCCGATGTCTGCTGAAAAATTTGGCGCAACTTATGGTGGGCCGATGATAGCGCCGCTAACACATTAAGGGTTTCACTGAAGACGCATTTGCTTGATTCGCCAACTGCTCAGTAGGATGACTGTCGTTATCTAGAAACTCCCAAGTAACGAAACTGACTGGCAAAACCTCGTTCCCCAATTAAACTTCCTTCCATCCGCCGCCCCCCCCTAATTTCGTCGAGGCGGTACTCAATGAAGGTGGACGATATTTTGCAGAGGTCATAACGCCGACCAATCAGATAGCTGATAGCGAAGGCTGTCGGGTAGAGGCTAAACGTGTGCTTAGGGGGCCGTCCCTGGAAGGTCTATTTACCGCTAACAGAGATGGACGATGGTCGACCTTAACTGGAGACAGCGAGTTCGGTGGCCAGAGTTTGCCACATATCCTGGGTGGTGCGGTTGATGAAATGTTTCAAAGCGCTAACCTGGGCTTCTCGCTGCTACCTCTGCTCACCGTTGGTGTGATCACCGCCCTGGATAAGTCTGGCAGCTACGCGGAGAAAAACCAGTATTTACCTAATCTAATCAGTGGTGAATGGTGAATGGTCTGGGACTATGAACCTGGCTGAGGTGCAGGCCGGTAGCGATCTGACCGCCGTGCGGTGCATGACTGTTCCTGTAGACGACCATCACCTTGTCACTGGGCAGAAGATTTTCATCAGTTGGGGGGATCATGATTTTGTCGATAATATCGTCCACCTGATGCTGGCGAGAACTGAAAGCTATATGCGGATCGTCCAGTCTAGGGATGAAGCGACCATGGCTTTAACGATAGATCAATTTTAGGCGAGTTTTGATTGTTTGGGCCGCTGTAGTGAAGGCTTATAGAGCGATACTCAGGTTAAGGAGTGATCAGGCGCGACTCGCTGAGCAGAACTCGTCCACAATCTGATGACACCAGCGAGTTATCCTGTCATCACTCAGATCAAAATCGTTGTCCTCATCCAGGGCCAGCCCGAAAAAATGTTTGCCGTCTTCGGTCAGGGCCTGTGAATTTGTATAGTGGTAGCCGACGTTTGGCCACTGTCCAATGCATCTCGCGCCCAGGCTCGTGACCCGGGTCCAAAGGTAGCCCATGGCGTCCTGAAACCAGTCGGGATAGCCCACCTGATCACCAAGGCCGTATAGGGCGACAGTTTTACCCTGCCAATTCACGTCGGCGATATCGGGCCAGATGTTTTCCCAGTTTTCTTCCAGCTCGCCATAATCCCAGGTTGGAATACCGAGTATTAAGCACTGGTAGGCATTGACTGATACCAATGGCTGATTGGCGATATTAAATAGATCGACCTGCACAGCGCCCGCCGAACAAGCCTTGATCGCATCGCGTATTTTTTCTGCAGCGATCTCGGTGTAGCAGGTGGTGGAGCCATAGAAAAGCCCAATCTTAGTTGTCATCGCTTGTTCCGGCTCATCGATTACTCACCTTGCTTGTCCACTGCTTACCGACTGTTAGCCGACTGCGCGCCAGTGAAGTCTAGCTGACGCCAGGCCTCGTATGCGACGATGGCCACGGCATTGGACAGGTTGAGACTGCGATTATCGGCTTGCATGGGGATGCGCAAAATTGAAGTGCCTGGTAATTTTGCGAGAAAGTCCTGGCTTAGGCCTCGGGTCTCAGGGCCAAAAACCAGGGTGTCACCAGGCGCAAAGTCGATACTAGTGTAGTTGCTCTGACCTTTGGTGCTAACAGCAAAAACCCGCTGGGGTGCCATTTTGTCGACAAATGCCTGCCAGTCCTTATGAATAACCACCTGCTGTGATTCCCGGTAATCAAGACCAGCACGTCGCAATTTTTTATCGTCCATAACAAAACCCAATGGCTCAATCAGGTGCAGAGCAAACCCGGTATTGGCACAAAGGCGGATAATATTGCCTGTATTGGGAGGGATTTCTGGCTCGAACAGTACGATATTAAACATCAAGATTAAGCCTGTTAGGGATAGGGGTGATCCGGGATGGGTTTATTGCTAATGGGCTTTGGGAAACGCGATCAGGATTGGTCAATTCTGCACGTATTGTTGATGCTGTGACAAGGCTTGATCTGAAGGTAATGGTACTTGTTGTAACTAATTGCCAGCTTTGGTTTGTTCCCGGCTACACAGTGTGTAAAATCGTTTGCAGTTGCTGCTATGCAGTGGTTTTGTTAGGTAAGCTACACTGTGGCTTTTTTTATCATCATTCAGGGAAAAACCCTGACTAAAGAGTGATTGATGCGCCTCAAATGTATCAAACTTGCCGGATTCAAGTCCTTTGTTGATCCAACTACCGTCACCTTCCCCAGTAATCTCTGCGCCGTCGTAGGGCCAAACGGCTGCGGAAAATCCAATATTATCGATGCTGTGCGCTGGGTCATGGGTGAAAGCTCGGTCAAGCAATTGCGCGGCGAGTCCATGTCCGATGTTATTTTCAATGGCTCGGGTGGGCGTAAACCGGTTGGCCAGGCATCGATAGAGCTAGTTTTTGATAATTCCGATGGCACCCTGGGCGGCGAGTACGCATCTTACAGTGAGATATCCATTCGTCGTACTGTGGCCCGGGACGGCAACTCCGGCTATTTTCTCAACGGTAGCCGATGTCGACGTCGCGACATCACCGACGTCTTTTTAGGCACAGGCCTGGGACCGCGCAGTTATTCTATTATCGAGCAGGGCATGATTTCGAGCCTGGTCTCGTCAAGACCCGAAGAATTAAGAGGCTACATTGAAGAAGCCGCTGGTATTTCCAAATACAAAGAACGTCGCAAGGATACCGAGAGTCGAATTCGGCGCACCCGCGAAAACCTAGAGCGTTTAACGGATATTCGTGAAGAATTAGCCCGTCAGTTGCAGCGACTGGAAAGGCAGTCAAAAGCGGCAGAAAAGTACACCGAATTTAAAAAAGAAGAACGTTTGCTGCGTGGACAACTGTTAGCCCTACGTTGGTCAGATTTCAATGATCAGGTTGAAGAGCGGGATCAGATCATCAGCGCTGCGGCCTTAAAAACGGAAGCACTGATCACCGACAAAAGCGGCTGTGATACCCAGTTAGAAAAGTTCCGCATTGAACATACTGAGTGCAACGAGAAATTCCGTGAGGTTCAGGGCCGTTACTACGCCGTTGGCGCAGAGGTCGCCCGCGTAGAGCAATCGATCAAGCACGCCAAAGATCGGGCTGAAGAACTTCAGCGGGATCTGGATCAGACCCAGCGTAACTTTGCTGAATCCGAGCAGCATTTGATTGAGGATAAAGCTAAGGCCGAGGGTTGGCATGCGGAATTAGAAGAGATAGTCACCCAGGTTACCAAGGCCAAAAACGCAGAGGCGCAGTCAAGCGAGCAGCTCATCAGCGCTGAGCAAGCAATGTCTGCCTGGCAGTCCAGTTGGGATGAATTTAACGAAGGGGCGGTGCAACCCCAGCGTCAGGTGGAAGTGCAGAAATCCCGTATTGAGCATCTGGAGGCGTCGTTGTCGACTCTGGCACAGCGGGTTAAACGGTTATCTGATGACCAGGCAGCGCTGGAAGCAAGTCCTGAAGCAGAGCAAACCGCTGGTATAGAAGGACAACTCGCCGACATCCGGGATCAGAGTCAGGCTGCCGAGACTCAACATAGCGAGCTGCTCGGCGCTATCGAAACAGCGCGTCAGAACCGAACGCAATCCGCGAGTAGCCTCAATCAGGCCCGCGCTGCACTGCAGCAATCTCTGGGACGGAAAGCCTCTGTGGAGGCTCTGCAAGCAGCAGCTCTGGGCGGTGATAAAGGTCGAGAGAAATGGCTCAGCGCGCATGGTTTGACCGATGCCGAAAACCTGACCGCGCAATTGAAGGTTGATAGTGGTTGGGAAACCGCTGTCGAAACCGTATTGGGTGATTTTTTGCAGGCGGTCAGTGTTGATCAGCTGTCGCAGTATTCTAACGCACTGGATGATTGGACTGCCGGCAAGCTGGTGCTAGTGGATTCAGATCAGGCTAGTCGGGGGCAGGGGGAAGTGGTGGGAGCGAGTGCCCATACGCGTCTAAGCACTAAGATTGAACCCTGCGCAGCTAGCCCGTTGCTCAATAACATTTATGCGGTTGATACTCTCAACGCAGCTATGACCTTACGCAGTGAGCTAAGTGATGGCGAATCCGTGGTTAGCAAAGACGGACATTGGCTGGGTGCAAACTGGGCTCGGGTCACGCGGGGCGAAAACAATATTAGTGGTGTGCTGGTTCGTCAGCGAGAACTGGCGGAGCTAGAGGAGGGCATCAGTGTTCAGAAGAATGATGTTGCCAGTCTGGAGCAAAAACTTGCCGACACGGAACAGCAACTTGGCGATCAGGAACGTCAGCGAGAAAGCAGTGCTGCTGGGCTAAGAGCCTTACAGGAAAACGCTGCTCAGCTTAAATCCAGATTAAATATCGCCGAGGCAAAAATCGAGCAGGACCGAAAGCAAAGACAACGTATAAGCGGAGAATCTGAAGAGGCTGCGCTTCAACAGACCAGAGATCGTGACTCACTGGCAGATGCGCGAAAGTTGTTGGAGTCCGCGATTACGGCAATGGCTGATGACAGTGAGCGTCGTGAAACTCTGCTTGCGCGTCGTGATGCAAACCGGGGCGCGCTGGATCAGGCGCGCCAGGCCGCGCGGCATGACCATGACCGAGTCCACGAGCTTGTGGTCAGGGAAGGTTCCCTTAGCACCCAATTAGTAGCTATTCGTGAAGGCATTGGTCGGCTTGAAACCCAGTTGCAGCGGCTTGCAGAACGTCAGGCTTCGCTGTTGGCCAATTATAATCAGGACGATGATCCTCGCGCTGAGTTGCAGGCTGAGCTTGAGCAAAAACTTGGTCAACGACTTGATATTGAAAAGGCACTGGGGGAAGTGCGCCAGCAACTTGACGACTGCGAAGCGCAAATACGTGATGTGGAGAAGGATCGAGCCCGCCTGGAAAATGAGATTCAGGAAAGCCGCGCCAGCCTCGAAGGCTTTCGTATTGCGGTTCAGGAATTACAGACACGACGTAATACTATTGCCGAGCAGGTAGAAGAAATTCACTATAAGCTGGCCGACCTGCTTGAAGAGATGCCCGATGGAGCAGGGCAGGACGGATGGCAAAATAGACTGACCCAGGTGGAGAATAGAATCCAGCGCCTGGGAGCCATCAACCTGGCTGCAATGGATGAATATAAGGTAGAGTCTGAGCGCAAATCGTACCTTGATGCCCAGAATGATGAATTAGCTGATGCCCTGGAAACCCTCGAATCAGCGATTCGGAAAATTGACCGGGAAACGCGGACAAAATTTAAGGAAACCTACGACGCCGTCAATACTTCATTACAGGCGCTGTTTCCAAAACTATTTGGCGGCGGTCACGCCTATTTGGAATTAACTGGCGAGGACTTGCTCGATGCAGGTGTGACCATCATGGCGCAACCGCCGGGCAAGAAAAACACCACGGTGCATTTGTTATCCGGTGGCGAAAAAGCCCTTACCGCGATTGCCCTGGTGTTTTCCATCTTCCGTCTTAATCCCGCGCCCTTTTGTATGCTTGATGAGGTCGATGCGCCCCTGGATGATGCCAATGTGGGTCGTTACGCGAACCTGGTGAAAGAAATGTCCGAAACCGTGCAGTTTATTTATATTACCCACAACAAACAGTCCATGGAGATGGCCAGTCAGCTGATGGGCGTGACCATGAATGAACCCGGCGTGTCTCGACTGGTCTCAGTAGACGTTGATGAAGCCGCTGAGCTGGCCGAATAGCCTGCGGTGTTTCGCTTAGCAATGAGGTTTAGACTTCGCACAAAGGGTTTTAGCTGCAGAGTCCCTGGCTACAAAGTTACTAGCAGCAAAGTTCAGGGTAGGATAAAACAGAATAGATCGGTATAGGTGATGGTACAGCGAGTAAAAATATGGAATTAGGTGGACGAGAAATCCTTATCGGGCTAGGCGTGCTACTGGTGATCGCTATATTGCTTGATGGGTTTCGTAGATCGCGTGGTAGCAGCGGCGAGCTTCGGGTACGCCGGCGTCGACAACCGATATTTGATGACGACGGTTTTGATGATCATAATTCAGAGCTGCCCGGTAAAGCCCGAGTCGTAGAAGTTCGCGATGAGCAGAGTGCAGACCGATTGAGCCGAGTGATGAAGCAGAATGCGGCAAAAAATCAAAACAAGCTGACCATGCCTTTTCGCGAACCGGAGCAGGCATCGCTGAGTCTAGATGATGCTGAGGCAGCATTGTCGGCAGATGATAACGAAACGTTGAATGCCGAAAACAGCCCGGCTGTTGAGTATGAGATTGAGCAGAATCAAGACAGTGAGCTTGATCCTCCTGAGCAGAGCGAGTCTGTAGAAGACTATGACGGTAGTGGTGTTGAAGTTGATGATAGTGATGATGCTGAAGTCGGCGAACAGGACTTTATCGTTCTACACTTGATGGCCAGTCTTGGTGAACAATTTCCAGGTGGCCCCTTACTTGAAGTCTTATTAGATAAGGGCTTGCGTTACGGCTCGCAAAAAATATTTCATCGTCATGAGCATGAAGATGGCAGTGGCAATGTCTTGTTTAGTGTGACCAATTCGGTTAATCCTGGCACCTTTGAACTCAATGAAATGGCGAGTTTTTCAAGTCCCGGCCTAACCTTTTTCATGGTTATGCAAGATAGTGATGATCCGATGGCTGCTTTCGAGCTATTGCTAGGCACGGTCGATGGGATTAAGAAGGAGTTGGGCGGCGAGTTAAAAGATGCAGATCGCAGCGCGCTAACCCGGCAAACTGCCGAGCACTATCGCGAGCAGATTATGGATTACAACCGCCGTCAGTTGGCGAGCTAGAGCACTAGCAAAGTTAGGTGCTTAGTAAAACTCAGTATTTCAGAAAGTCAGTTATTTAGGGAAACTCGATCAATCATGGTTAGCCAGGCAGACTCTCAGCGCGACCTGGCGGCGGAAGCCAAAGTGCTCAGCGCACAACTTCATGAGCACAATTACCGCTACTATTCCCTCGACGATCCGCTGATCACCGATAGCGAATATGATCGCCTGTTGCGTCGTCTACAGGATATTGAACAGCTTCATCCCCACTTGCTAACACCCGATTCACCTACCCAGCGGGTGGGTTCGCCACCTTTGTCGTCCTTCCAGTCCGTCAGTCACGCCGTACCCATGCTGTCTCTGGATAACGCCTTTGACGATGATGAGCTACGTGATTTTGATCGACGGGTGCATAGCAAGCTGAATATCGATGGTGATATTGAATATATTTGCGAACCGAAACTCGACGGTATCGCGGTAAGTCTGCTCTACGAGCAAGGCGTGTTAACTCAGGCGGCTACCCGGGGCGATGGCTACAGTGGCGAAAATATCACTGCCAATATTCGCACCGTGGCTTCTGTGCCCTTACGGCTTCGCGGTGACCAGGTGCCACCTCTGCTTGAGGTGCGCGGTGAAGTCTATATGCCCCTTGAAGGCTTCCATCGATTCAACGCGGAGGCACTAAAGCTTGATGAAAAGCCTTTTGTTAATCCACGCAATGCAGCAGCGGGTAGTCTTCGTCAGCTCGACTCAAGCATAACCGCTAGCCGACCTCTGGAAATGTGCGCCTACAGTATTGGGCGGGTTGAGGGCCAGGGTGACCCCATTATGGATACCCATCTCGATGCCATGATGGCGTTAAAAGGCTGGGGATTCTTGATCAATACCCTCATGACCGACGTTAAAGGCATTGAGGCCTGTATCGATTATTACCGCAGCCTGGCCGATAAACGCGCTGGCCTGAGCTACGACATCGACGGCATTGTTTATAAGGTCAGCAGCTTTAGTCTTCAGGAGCAATTGGGTTTTGTAGCGCGAGCGCCCCGTTGGGCTATCGCCCGGAAATTTCCAGCTGAGGAAGAAAGTACCATACTGCTTGATGTAGAGTTTCAGGTCGGACGCACGGGTGCCATTACCCCGGTAGCGCGTCTTGAACCGGTATTTGTCGGCGGCGTTACCGTGAGTAATGCGACCCTGCACAATCAGGATGAAATCGAGCGGCTGGGGGTATGTATTGGTGATCGCGTCATCGTCCGCCGTGCAGGTGATGTTATTCCTCAGGTCGCTAGAGTGGCCAATAACCCTGTTATTGATGACCATGTCGTCGGTAACGTCGAAGCCTCTCCGCGCAGCCCCATCGTATTCCCGGTTCATTGCCCAGAATGTGGATCGGATGTTGTGCGTATTGAAGGCGAGGCGGTGGCCCGGTGCTCTGGAGGGCTTTATTGTCCCGCTCAGCGCAAAGAAGCCATCAAGCATTTTGCTTCTCGCCGGGCCATGGATATCGATGGTCTGGGGGACAAGCTGATTGAGCAATTGGTTGACCTTGAGCTGATCCGGGATCCAGCAGATTTGTATTTACTAACTACGGAAGAAGTAGCGGGTATTGAGCGAATGGCGGAGAAGTCTGCTCAAAACTTGATCCATGCTTTGAAGCGAAGCCGTAAAACAACGTTTGCACGATTTCTCTACGCCCTGGGTATTCGAGAGGTGGGTGAGGTGTCCGCCGCAGCACTGGCTGCTCACTTCGGTTCCGTTGAAGTTTTAGAGTCAGTGACGACAGATGTCTTTATTGAACGAAAAGGTGTTAAAGGCCTCGGCCCCAAAAAGGCAGCCGCCCTGGTTGAAGCTCTGAAATCGGCTGTCGCGCCAGATACCGAGGAGCTGGCCAAATGGCTATATCATTTGAAGGTCCGTGGTGTGAGTCCAACATTGGCCGAAGCTATCGTTATCAAGTTCCCTTCTTATGAGGCGCTCAAAGCTGCAGGGGCAAAGGATTTTCAGTTCAGCAATAAAAGTCTGATTGAGGGTATTGGCCCAGTGGTGGCAGAACATATCGTCAGTTTTTTCACCCAGGCTCACAACCTCGAAGTGCTGGATAAGCTTATCAATGAAGCCAAAATCGTTTGGCCCGCCAGGATCGATGACGATGCCAACGCTGGGGAAGGATCAGCTTCAAAAAGTCTTGAAGGGCAATCCTGGGTCTTGACGGGTACCCTGACGACCATGAAGCGGGACGATGCAAAGCAACACTTGCAGAACCTGGGCGCCAAAGTAGCGAGCAGCGTGTCAGCAAAAACTGCCTGTGTTGTGGCGGGTGACTCCGCTGGCTCAAAATTAAAAAAGGCTCAGGGTTTGGGTGTTGTGATCATGGATGAAACCGAGTTTTGCGCTATGCTAGCCCGCTATTCAGAATTTTGATTAAAACCATTAAGTCAGTAGCAGAGGGTTTGTTGGGGCGACACTTTCGCGGCAAGACTTGATTGCAATATTGGAACAACAATGCAAGAAGAATCAGTAGTCTATGG
>JAHRWI010000143.1 GCA_019090225.1 Porticoccaceae bacterium | reverse complement strand
GCCCAGGTGGTGAAATTGGTAGACACGCTAGCTTCAGGTGCTAGTGATCGCAAGGTCGTGGAGGTTCAAGTCCTCTCCTGGGCACCACACGATGTTAAGTCAATGATATACAGAGGTTTTCCCTCTTAAGTTATCTCCCTTAGTCGGTTTGGCACAAATAAGTGGCACAAACCGATGGCACATTTTCTACTCTTCAACCAAACTCCTTAATCATCTCCTTTCGGACCTGCCACGCTTGGGTGCTGGCGTCAGCGCTAATATCCTTCATGGTAATCATCTGACCCAACTTGATGGGCTGAGTCACTGTGACCTGGCTGGCCAGCCCAATGGGCAAAGCCCTGACTGCCACGCTCACTTTCGCGGGCATGAGCTTGCCCCACACCGTATAACCGCCTTCGCCGTCGAGCATTTCGCCGACTTTAATATCTCGCTTAGCTACAGCAACGACATCGCCGTTGAAACGAACCGGCGTCCCTGTTGGTTGGTTTCGTAAGGCCGCGCTAAGGATAGAGATATTGAGCTCAAGACCAATCAGATGGAAGGGTTTAAACATAGCGGAGTAACGACCGCTGGCATCGGTGTTCATACCATATTGCGCAAAACAGGCAGCACTATAATCGTTGGGTGCCTCAAATACGCAGTAAACACCCCAGCGTAAATCCCGGGCCACCAGTCGCCCATCCCGTTCGAGACTGGAGACCACTTCAACCTGGCCGGAGAATTCGAGTAAGCCGCCCGCAGTTTTTGGACGTAAAACATGAGCAAGATCTTCTGCCCCACAGGCGGGAAAACTGAGTCCATCCGTGGGTGCCTGTAAATCAGCCCCGTTAGCAATCGCTGCCATTTCGATGGATGATTTGGTGCCGTCGAGGAAGGAGTTAAACATCTGACTGCGCATACCAGCAGCCGCTGCTTGCTCAGCACTTAAGCCATAATGAGACCAAACTGTATCTGGGGTCGAGGCGTGATAGCTTGGCAAATACTTGGTGCCCTTACCTGCCGCGACGACCTTAAAACCACAGGACCTGGCCCAATCCACCATCTCCATGGTCAGTGCCGGTTGGTCACCATAGGCCATTGAATAGACCACACCCGCCTGCTGAGCCTGCTTTGCCAGATAAGGCCCAGCCAGCACATCGGCTTCGACATTGACCATGACCACATGTTTGCCAAACTCGGCGCACAATAATGCATGCTTGATACCGGCGGCAGGATGCCCGGTGGCCTCGACAACCACATCAACATCATCATGTTTAATCAGTAGTTCAGCGTCATCGACAAAATCAGTAGCTGCGACACGCCCATCATCCCAGCCCACTTCTTTACAACGTACTTTAGCCTGGGCCGGATCAAGGTCAGCGATCACAGTAACGACCAGTCCTGGGGTGGTGGGTATCTGGGACAGAAACATCGAGCCGAATTTACCGGCCCCGATTAAGCCTACCCTGACGGGTTTATTGTCTACCTGACGCTGTTTGAGTGACGAATATAAATACATGGCAAATCGATTCTGGTAGTAGGTGATTGTCGTGGGGGACGAGTAAAACTAGCTGATCAACTCAGCCAGCGTGTCATCTGCCAGCGGGGTGATTGGCGTAAAGTCGCGATGAGCGATCCACTCAGCCCGCTTGAACTGACGAATATGGTTGTCCACATGGCACAGAGACAAGTACACAATGGTGCGATCCATAGGGCTAATATTGGCTGGACTGGCATGTACCAACAAACTCGAAAACATCAACATTGACCCAGCCGCCCCAGTGGGTGCAACGCAACCACCCTGCTGATACAGCTCGCTGACGGTATCTCGACCCAAAGTCCATAAGGGATAACTGGTCGTTGCCAGGTCATGCCCTGCCTCCACCACGCCCTGTTTATGACTGCCTGGCAGAAATAACAGGGGGCCATTGGCCGCGGTAACATCATCGAGAAACACCGCGATATTCATCGCCCTCGGTTCGGGCATTAAATCATCCCGCGCCCAGGTACCGTAATCCTGATGCCATTGCCAGACATCGCCATCGAAGGCAGCCTTGGCGTTAACCTTGTATTGATGCATATAAACCGGACCGTCGAGCAATTGCATAACCGGATCAATCAAACGAGGATGTGCCCCCAACCGCCTAAAGGCATCGTTATAGGTGTGGGCTGCGAAGGCCGTACGGGCAACGCCGGATGTTTCCCTCCACACCTCTTCCCGCTGCTGTCCGTAAACATCGGTGGCAGCCTGTTTGAGAATTTTTACTTCCTCTGCGCTAAATGCATTAGGAAAGAACAGGTAACCCGACTCATCAAATTCTTTTATTTGCGCTTCACTTAGCTTCATAGACGACTCTTGTCACAGACAATTTTTTCTGTACATATTCTCCGTACACCCTTCAGATACAGGCCAATAAAATCACCACAACCAGCTACCCACACACCTTCCATTCGACAGATAATATCACTATTCTAGCGCAGACTTTACACCCGACTGGCCCCAGGGCTTTAGGCCTTAACCAGGTACACCATGATCTGCAAACACGAGACCTACAAACAAAAAGCCCTGCTTACAACACACCAGGATTAATAATAATGCCCTCTTTTGACATAGTCTCCGAAGTTGAAACAGCCGAGATACTCAACGCCTCAGAAAACTCAGAGCGCGAACTCGCCACTCGCTTTGACTTTCGCGGCGTAAAGGCCAGTATTGATTTGAAAGATGGGGTGATCACCCTCTCTGCCGAAGCCGACTTCCAATGTCGACAGATGCTCGACATCGTCAGTAAGAATCTGGTCAAACGCAATATTGATCCCAATAGCATCGACGTCGATGATGACTGTGAGCACAGCGGCAAAACTTTTTCCCTTGCCGTGCGCTTCAAACAGGGTATCGATCAGCCGACCGCCAAAAAGCTGGTCAAGTTAGTCAAGGACTCGAAGATAAAAGTTCAAACCGCCATTCAAGGGGAAAAAATCAGAGTCACCGGAAAGAAGCGGGATCTACTACAGGAGGTAATCGCCCTCGTCCGCGCAGCCGAACTAGGCCAGGCCTTTCAGTTTGAAAATTTCAGAGATTAAGTATTTCATTCCATAATCGTTTAAAGCTTCAACCGTTATTTTGTGCAGCCTGGTTAAAAAAGTATCGAAAGGGCGCATTGGCAATACAGGACTACGGCCCTATTATTCCGACTAACGTTTTTATACTGTTTTACCTACCGTGTAATTGCTTTAACCGCATTGATTAATACTTTAGGTTTATGAACTGAATCATAGACCGGCAATACATCCCTCTCACATTTGAAGAGTCCGTAAACGGCAGTTTGAGCACATCGTACTGAGTACTCTACGGTGAAGACGCAATCGTCTGGCACTTCAGCAAACTGTCCAAGGAAGGCGAAATTTGTTGCGCCTTGCGGTAAAACATCGGGACGATCGCCCAGTGCGCTTGGCATAAAGAGGCTATCGATAAAGGGCATGGCGACGGGTATGCAATTGACTTTTCCTGAGTTGGTAACGGGTTTCATTAAATCTTGAATATTGAGGTGAAACCACAGCTCTTCGAGTATTTCTTCACCGCTACACTGCGACATCTTTTTCTTGATGTGATTCCCTTCCCTGTCTGGATATAAACCGTATCCCCAGAAGACTTTGACGTCGCTTGCCTGGTTGGGAAAATGTGGTTGGCGGGCGACAACAATTGACATCAACCAGTTTGAATCTGTCATCGTCACCAGGCCTCCGGTGCCATTTAAATTGCCGGAAAATTCCTCGATATAATCGTGGAACGTATCGTCTTTGAGAGTGGCCGTATAGGAGTACCATTTTTGCAGATCGATATTGTCACTGAAGACTTTGGGGTTGCCGAAGGCCTTATCTTTCCTGGCTAATACTTCCCAAAGCAGCCATGCACCCGAGCTGCCTTTGTCTTTTAAAATCGGCGCTTTAATCCAGGAACCGGCATCAGTGCTTTCAGTGATGGAGCCGTTGGTGATAAACACGTAATCGCTTTGCCGGAGGGTAATCGCTTCTTCTTTTTCGTTTTTGTCGATGGCATGTAGAATGGTGGCCGTTTTTTTATCACCCGAGAACATAAAATCGATATCTATCACCTGTTTCTGCATCTCAAAATGCACGCCTCTTTCCTGTAGATATCGCCGAATGGGTACAACAACAGAGTGGTACTGGTTATATTTGGTGCGCATGACGCCACCAAGCCTGGGCATCCCCTCTACCAGGTGGATAAAACGCTTCATATAGCGTCTCATCGCTGCCACGCTGCTCCATGTCTGGAATGCAAACATCGTCGCCCAAAGTTGCCAGTAATTGGTTTCGAAAAACTCTTTTTCGAACCAGTCCTCAATCCGAATATTGTCCAGCGATGCTTCAGAGGTAAAAATTAATTTCAGCAAATCTGCCTGATCTTTTAATGAAAGACCGAAGGATGTGAGATCCATCGTTTTGCCATTTTTTAGCAATCGGGCTTGTGCGTTTGATACAAATCGAGAATTGAATTCAAAGGTCTCATCTTTAACGGAGACGCTAAGATCATCGTAGGAAGGGATATTGGACAAAAGATCCCAGTAGCAGACAAAGTGCTCTTCATGCATTCTGCCGCCACGAATGATAAAGCCGTTTTCCGGATCGCCCGCGCCGTCAAGGGCACCACCCAGCATGTCATCTTGTTCGAGTATATGTATGTTTTCACCTGGCACTCCGGCATCTTTGATGAGATAAACGGCACTCGCTAATGAAGCGATACCACCACCGACAAGATATACCTTTGAATCTTTTGGATTACTGTTTTTCTCTGCTGGCATTACCTGGCTCTCTTTTAAGATTGCTGCTGTGTATCGCTTTGATCTATATCCGTTTTTATGATCACTCAATCTTGAATAAAGAGCCTGTATGAAGAACCTGGATAAGGAACCCGTATGACGAGCTTAGTATGACAGCTCTCCTATAGATGTTTTATAGGGTCACAAGCCTTGATGATGTACATCAAAAATTAATACGCTAAGCTGATTTACTCGATACCAAATACCATTCTTCGTGCCGTTTTAAGGCAAAATACCCGCCTTAAATATTACCAAATCACAATCAACATCAATCGACATATAGAGGAGGCCTTATGGGCCAGGCTGAGAATATCGCAGATTTAAATTCGAGCTGGGCTAAAGAAGGCCGAACGCCGCGTATCGCCATTGTCGGCGCCGGTTTATCTGGGATTGGTGCGGTCATTGCACTGCGTAAAGCCGGTTATAGCGATCTCACGGTCTATGAAAAGGCCGAGCGCATCGGCGGCACCTGGCGGGACAACCACTACCCCGGCCTGTCGTGCGATGTACCATCCTACTGGTATTCCTACTCTTTCGAACCCAATGCCGACTGGTCGCACCGCTTCTCTTATGGGCCAGAAATCCTCAAATATATTGATCATGTCGCCGAAAAATACGACGTCATGTCAACCGTCCAATTAAACAGTCCGGTCACAGAACTTACTTACCTGGGGCCAAGATGGCGATTAAAAGCCGAGGGCCACGATCCTCAAATTTTTGACTTTGTGATTTCTGCCACCGGTATTCTCCACCACCCCGCCTACCCCGATATCGCCGGTCTTGACGCCTTTAAAGGCGCGATGTTCCACACCACCCGCTGGGATGACTCCGTGGCACTGGAGGGCAAGAGAGTGGGGATTATTGGTACCGGCTCGACATCGGCACAAATCGTCGGGGAGATCACCAAAAAAGTCGGCCATATGTCGGTATTTCAACGAACGCCCCACTGGGTAGCACCACTGCCGCAAAAAGAATATGGGCCCATCTGGAAAACCATCCTCCGCACCTTTCCGGCCCTGCATCTCTTTCTCGTCTGGTTTTACAAACGCTTAATGTTGACCACGTTTGCGAAAGCGACGATAGGCGATGTCGAAGAACAACAAAAAATTCAGCAGGCCTGCCTGGAGATGCTCGAAAAGACCGTACCTGACCCAGAGCTTCGCGCCAAACTAACCCCCGATTACAAGGCAACCTGTAAGCGCTTAATTTTTTGCTCTGATTTTTATCCGGCCATTAGTCACGACAATGCCGAGCTGGTCACTGCCGGAATTACCGCCATCGAACCAGAAGGTGTACGCACCGAAGACGGGCGCATGCACGAACTGGATGTGCTGGTACTGGCCACTGGGTTTAAAGTCTCAGAATTTATTTTGCCGACCAAAGTCTATGGCGAAAATAACCTTGAGCTAAGCAAACAATGGGACGGCGCACCTCGTGCCCATAGAGCCATGACCATACCGGGCTTCCCAAACTTCTGGATGCTCGAAGGCCCCACCGGCCCGGTTGGCAACTTATCGTTAATCTCCATTACTGAAAACCAGATCGCTTATATGATCCAGTGTCTGGATAAAATGAAAACAGAAAAAGCTGCCAGTATTGAGGTGAAACCAGAGGCCTTTGAGTCGCTCAACCGAGAAATGGCAGAAGCCGTTCGCACCACCACCTGGGCCACTGGCGGCTGTACGAGCTGGTACATCGACAAAACCGGAATCCCGAACCTTTATCCGTGGCATCCCAGTCGCTTCTATAAAGAAATGGAACAAGTGGATTTTTCCGAATATAAGCTGACAAGTTAAATAACAGCTCAGCTCTCGCGGGGCCAAACCAGCAATCGTTTACTGCATTGCCGAGACTTCTAATGTCGATTGATCACCATTCACCCTCCCTGCCGACGCCGATAATCTGAACTAGAACTCTGTAGACATCTGGTGCAATATCTGTCCGCAAGTCAAATAATCGCGCAATCATTTTTAGACACAGGGGAACTACTATGGAAATCAATTCAGTTTTAGGCCCAATCAATGTCGAAAGTTTGGGCACCACCTTGATTCACGAACACTTAAGTATTGGCTGGCCGGGCTGGGAACTTGATCATCAGGATTTTGACCGCAAAAAAGAAGGCTCCAGAATCGCAGATAAACTCAAAGAGATCCGGGACCTGGGCATTACCAGCTTCGTCGACCCCTGCCCGATGGAGCTGGGTCGCGATCCTGAATTTGCCGCCGAAATGTCAGAAAAATCCGGTATCCAGATCGTCGTTGCTACGGGTTTATACAATGACGCGTTGGGTATTCCCCAGCATTTCCGGCTGATGGACATCGATGGTATCGCTGAGCAGTACGTTAGCGAAATCCAGGACGGGATCGGCAAAACCGGCATCAAGGCCGGCATCATCAAAACTGCCAGCGGTGGTATCTACGGCGTCACGCCGCCGGGCCAGGGTATTCAGGAGTCCGAGATCAAATGCTTACGAGCCGCAGCCCGGGCGAGTAACGCAACCGGCACACCCATTCTCTGTCACAACGACGAGATGGAACCCTTTGGTCGCGAAACCCTGGATATTTTCGAGGAAGAGAAAGTCGATTTTAACAAGGTGCTGATTGGTCACGCCTGTGGTGTTGGCGATATGCGTTACTATTTTGACATCCTTGAGCGCGGTGCATGG
>JAHRWI010000142.1 GCA_019090225.1 Porticoccaceae bacterium | reverse complement strand
GACCCAGTTGAAATTCATCGCTCGACTCTGGAAATAGCCGCAAGCTGGATGGCCCTGGGTCTGGATACCGATAACGCTATTTTTTATCGCCAGTCGGATATTCCTGAAATCCCCGAATTAACCTGGTTGCTCAGTTGCATGACCGCCAAGGGTTTAATGAACCGCTCCCACGCCTACAAAGCGGCGGTTCAGGACAATGAAGCGGCCAACGAAGATGCTGATTTTGGCATCACCATGGGGCTGTTTAGTTATCCGGTGCTTATGGCGGCCGATATCCTGATGTTTAATGCCGGAAAAATCCCGGTGGGTCGGGATCAGATACAGCATGTCGAGATGGCCAGGGATATTGCTCAGCGTTTTAATCATCACTACGGCGAACATTTTGTACTGCCTGAGGCAGTGGTTGATGACAATGTGGCACTGTTGCAGGGTCTTGATGGCCGTAAAATGAGTAAAAGTTACGGCAATACTATTCCGTTATTTCTCAGTGAAAAGCAGCTTAAAAAGCATATCAACAAAATAAAAACTAATTTACTGGAGCCGGGGGAGCCGAAAGATCCCGATAGTTCGGCGGTATTTCAGATATGGCAGGCATTTGCCAGCCCAGAGCAAACGGCAGAGATGCGCGCCGAGTTTACTCAGGGCATAGCCTGGGGCGAGGCTAAAAAGCGTTTGTTTGAACTGGTCAATGGCGAATTAGCACCAGCGCGAGCGCGCTATGAAGAGCTCATTAATGCGCCACAGGACGTTGAAGCGGTATTGCAGGCCGGTGCTAAGCGAGCCAGGGAAATTAGTCAGCCCTTTGTGGAAACGTTGCGCCGTGCAGTGGGTATTAGCCCTTTAAGCTAATGCCCTGAACGGGCGCTTTGGTCAATCGCTGTTGTTCGCATTAAGCTCAAGACAATTCGCCAATAACCTTGACCATCGCTGAGGTGAGCTGAGTTATGTCTCTGGCTTCCATAATATAAGGCGGCATAAGGTAAATTAACTTACCGAAGGGCCGTAGCCAAACCCCTTCAGCGATTAGGGATTTCTGAACACCAGATACATCAACGGCCTTTTTCATTTCCACAACACCAATGGCACCCAGCACCCGCACATCGGCAACGCCTGGGGAATTAGTACAGGGTGCTAGCCCGATCTTCAATTGTTGCTCGATACTGGCCACCCGTTCTTGCCAGGGGGATTCCAGCAGTAAATCGATACTGGCATTGGCCACCGAGCAGGCTAGTGGGTTGGCCATAAATGTGGGGCCGTGCATAAACACACCTGCTTCACCCTGGCAAATACCGTCACTGACTTTTTCGCTACACAAGGTAGCGGCCAATGTCATATAGCCACCGGTCAGGGCTTTGCCTAAACACATAATATCGGGGCTGATACCGGCCCACTCACAGGCGAATAATTTGCCTGTGCGGCCAAAGCCGGTGGCGATTTCATCGGCGATGAGTAAGACATCGTGACGATTACATAAGGCCCGAGCGGCAGCTAAATATTCCGGCGCATAAAAGCGCATACCACCGGCACCCTGGACGATAGGCTCGAGGATCACCGCAGCCAGTTCTGGGGCATGGGCGCTGATTTTCGCTTCAAGGTCGGCAATGGAGGCGGGATCAAAGGGTGTATCGAAGAGGCAAGACGGTGCCTCGGTAAATATCTGCTCAGCCAGGGTGCCCTTAAACAAGTGATGCATGCCGGTGTCGGGGTCGCACACCGACATCGCCGCAAAGGTATCGCCGTGGTAGCCATTTTTTAATGCCAGCAGCTTTGATTTTTCGGGACGACCCTGGGATTGCCAGAACTGCAAAGCCATTTTTATGGCGACCTCGACGCTGACTGATCCAGAGTCGCTGAAAAAAACTTTATCGAGGGGTTCTGGTGTCAGTGCTACAAGGCGTTGGGCTAACTGGGCAGCGGGTTCGTGTGTGAGGCCACCAAACATGACGTGCGCCATTTTCTCTAACTGCGCTGTTATCGCCTCGTTGAGCGCTGGATGGTTATAGCCGTGGATAGTGCACCACCAGGAAGCCATGCCATCGATTAATTCCTGACCATCACTGAGCTTCAGGCGCACCCCATTTGCGCTAGCAACACAGTAGCTCGACACCGGGTTAGTTAAGGATGCGTAGGGGTGCCAGATGTGCTGCGCATCTATTGCCTGGATTTGTGACGTAGTCGGTGTGCTCATTGTGGTGTGGCTCTCAGGGATAAGAGGGGTTATTGTATGACAGCTGTCAATGTCCATGGAAAAGGGCTATATTTCAGCGCAATATAGAGATTATCTCTATGGAAGTCTAAACTTATAAGAGTCTAACGATTGGGGTGATCCGTGTTATTTATAAAGTCCAGATTATTACGATGGGTAGGGTTAGCGCCGGTATTGGCGGTGGTCACTTTGGTGTTTGTTAGCGCTGGGGCTAGCGCTGCGTCCAAGGCCTCTTATTGGGCTTTCTGGGATCGGAGTAATAGCAGTAACTTTAAGTCTATCGATCATAGCGAACTAAGCTTTTTGTTGGGAACTTACGTGGTTACCGATCACCCGTCGGGGATCAATCGTTTTCGTTACGGTGCAGTAAGCAAAGGGCATAAGCGACGACTTGAAGATTATATAGCTACACAGCAAAAAATAGATCCGAGGAATTATTCGCGGGATGAGCAAAAGGTCTACTGGCTGAATTTATACAACGCCCTCACGATTAATCTGGTCATCGACAACTATCCTGTCGATAGCATCAAAGATATTTCCAGTACTTTTGGTCGCGGCCCGTGGGATAAACCGCTGGCAAAGGTGGCAGGGCAAAAATTGTCACTTAATGATATCGAACACCGCATCCTGAGACCGATCTGGAAAGACTTCAAAATTCATTTTGGCCTGGTTTGTGCGAGCCTGGGTTGTCCGAACGTCCAGCCTGCTGCCTTTACTGTGGCAAATAGTAAAAAACTGTTGAAGCAATCCGGCCGGGATTTTGTGAACCATAAACGTGGCCTACAGCTTGAAAAAGGCCATTTGCAGGTCTCCAGTTTATTTGACTGGTATGGCAGTGATTTTGCGTCTGATCAGAAGACCCTGCTGAAAATATTTGCCCACTATTCTGATGATCGCAAAGCTCTCTACCTGCTCGGTTTTAGCGGAGATATCAGCTATAACTATGACTGGCGAATTAACTCTCCCTGAGTAAAGGCGTGATAAAAAACTCCAACTGTACGCAGCGCCTGCTTATATCCGCATTTGATTGGCACTGGAATTTGACTGGCACTGGATGCTGAGGTAAAGCGTTTGGTGTTGTCAGAGCCTGACCCGTACAATAGCGGCCAAATTTGTCAGCCTGAATCCGCTATGTCCGCCGAACAAAATCCAAAGCAAGCACATCCAGCTCAACAGCATCCAGGTCAGCAGTATCCAGGCGAGGCGGATCGTAAAATCCATCTTGAATTAAATAAATTGCAAAAGCGCTTGCGTCGCAATGTCGGCAAAGCCATTGCTGATTACAACATGATCGAGCCGGGCGATAAGGTCATGGTTTGTCTGTCTGGCGGCAAAGACTCCTATGCCATGCTTGATGTGCTGCTTAATTTGCAGCGCACTGCGCCCATTAATTTTGAGCTGGTGGCGGTGAATCTTGATCAAAAGCAACCGGGTTTTCCAGAACACGTCTTGCCGCAATATCTCACTGAAATAGGCGTCCCGTTCCATATCCTCGAAAAAGACACCTACAGTATCGTCACCGAGCTGGTGCCTGAGAATAAAACCTACTGCGGTCTTTGTTCCCGTTTACGACGGGGTTCGCTCTACGGTTTCGCTGAAGAAATCGGCGCCACTAAAGTGGCCCTGGGGCATCATCGTGATGACATTGTCGAAACCCTGTTTTTGAATATGTTTTACGGCGGTAAACTTAAGGCCATGCCGCCCAAGTTATTGAGTGACGATAAACGCAATATGATTATTCGACCCCTGGCGTATTGCCGAGAGGCTGATCTGGCCAGTTTGGCAGAGATGAAGGGCTTTCCCATTATTCCCTGTAATCTGTGCGGCTCTCAGGAAAACCTTCAGAGGCAAGTCATCAAAGATATGCTGCGCGACTGGGAGAAAATTCATCCTGGTAGAACCGAAACAATTTTCACCGCCATTAAAAATATCTCCCCCTCACAACTGGCTGATACCACCCGTTTTGATTTCGCCTCACTGATGCTGAATCGCAGTGCTGAAAAGCCACTCTCGAATAAGGGTCATTCGGCTAGAATCGATGCCGTAAATATCGTCGAAGCAAAGCAGTCTTAGTCGAGTGCAAGCATGATATTACTCAATGACATTGAATTGCTGCGCGGTGGGCGACATTTGCTCAACAGTGCCAATTTACGGGTTCATCCCGGTCAAAAGATGGGTTTGGTGGGTGCCAATGGCTCCGGTAAGTCCTCGTTATTTTTATTGCTGCAACATGTGCTCCATGCCGATCGTGGCGATATGTCCTATCCCCAGGATTGGCGCATTGCCAGTGTCGAACAGGAAACCCCCAACCTTAGCCAATCGGTTCTGGAACATACGATCGATGGCAACGCTGAATATCGCCAGCTCGAAGAAACAAGAGAGCGCGCAGAATTAGAGGGTGGTGAAGCTCTGGCGCACTGGCATCACGATTTCGAAGCCATCGATGGCTACAGTACTCCGTCCCGCGCTGCACGCTTATTGGCAGGGCTGGGTTTTGATGAACCCGCCCAGGCTCGTCCAGTGGCCAGTTTTTCCGGTGGCTGGCGGATGCGGGTCAACCTCGCCAGAGCTCTGTTGCAACCCTCTGAATTATTGCTGCTCGATGAGCCGACTAACCACCTGGATCTCGATGCCATCGTCTGGCTTGAGGGATGGTTGAATCGCTACCAGGGCACCATGCTGGTGATTTCCCATGACCGGGAATTTCTCGACAACGTGGTTAGTGGTATCGCCCATATTGAGCGACATGAGATCAATACTTATCAGGGTGATTACAGCAGCTTTGAGCGCCAGCGCGGCGAGCAACTTATGCAGCAACAAAATATTTACGAGAAGCAACAGGTGCAGCGTGCCCACCTGCGGAAATTTGTCGATCGCTTTCAATATCAGGCCACCAAGGCGCGGCAAGCCCAGAGTCGTATCAAAGCTCTAGAAAAACTTCAGGCAGTGGCACCGGTCTATGCCAGCAACGGTTATAGCTTTGAATTTTTTGAACCCGCCGCATTGAGCTCGCCATTAATTAGCTTTGATCGGGTCAAGGCTGGTTATGGCGATACGCTGATTCTCGACCAGATTGCACTCAACCTACAGCCTGGCTCGCGAATTGGCCTCCTGGGTCGCAATGGTGCCGGTAAATCAACCCTGATCAAACTGCTCGCCGGTATTCTGGAGCCAGTGGCGGGCAATATCGAACAGGGCCGCAATCTGTGTGTGGGGTATTTTGATCAGCAACAATTAGAGGCACTGGATTTACAGGCCACCCCTTTGTTGCATATTCAACGTCTGGCTCCTAAGCACACAGAACAGGAGTTGCGGGATTTTCTGGGTCGCTTTGGTTTTGCGGGCGAGCGAGCCCGAGCCCCTGTCGGGCCATTGTCCGGTGGTGAGAAAACTCGTCTGGCCCTGGCGTTGCTGGTTTGGCAGAAACCTAACTTGCTGCTGCTGGATGAACCTACCAATCATCTCGATGTTGATATGCGCGAGGCTCTGGTTATTGCTCTACAGGAATTTAGCGGGGCAGTGGTGGTGGTTTCCCATGACCGGCATTTACTGCGTACGGTTGTCGATGAATTATATCTTGTGCAAAACCGCAAAGTAGCGCCCTTTGCGGGTGACCTGGATGATTATCAGCGCCTGCAGTTAGAGGGCTTTGGCGACCAGGAGTCATCTGGAAATTTTACTGGGGAGCCATTAGCTCAGAACACTGGTAAGGATGATCGTCAGCAGCGCAAGCGTCTGGAGGCGGAATTTCGTCAACAAATGGCACCGGTGCGCAAGCAGCTACAAAGCCTTGAAAAGCAGATCGAAAAACAACAGGGCATAGTCGATCAGTTATCCGCGCAATTAGCTGACCCGACGCTTTACGAGAGTGATCAATCCACTCGGGTGAGTGAGCTAATCAGACAACATGGTGAAGACAAAGCAAAACTTGAAGCCATGGAAACCACTTGGCTTGAGCTCACTGAAGATTTGGAGCGGAGAGCCTCGGAGTTTGAGCGGATGAGTGCTTGAGCGCTTGAGGATAGTGTTCGAGGTGTATTGCCCCGTTCATACATTCAAAAATCAAGGTAGATTAACGACTTTATTAATCAGCAAGTTAACCGTGAAAATCCTGGTTAACTTGCTGATGTTACCTGGTTTGCCTGAGAACCTATTTGCTAGTTGGGCAGTTCTTGACGAGTAAATTTAACCTGGTATTTCTAAGCGGACAGCTCTAGTCTGGAATCTCTAGCGGGGTCGTTTTAGCCAGGTAGCTCTATCTAGGCTCCTCTATCCGGGTAAATAAAGCCCGCCATTCACATGCAAGGTTTGTCCCGTCACGTAGGAAGATTCCTCCGAACAGAAGAAGGCCACGGCTCCGGCGATTTCCTCTGGTTTTCCGGCTCGTTCTGCGGGTACCTGGGTGACCATGTCATCAAATACTTTTTCGGGTAATACGCCACGCAGGCGCTCGTGCCAGATAATACCGGGTGCGATGACGTTGACATTAACGCCGTGTTTGGCGAGATCAGAAGCTACTGAGCGAGTGTAGCCAGTAACGGCGGCTTTGGCCGCTGCATAGGGCGATTGGCCCTCGCCGGGATGGTAGGCATACATGGATGCGAAATTGACGATTCGCCCAAAGCCCTTATCGACCATCGGTTTGCAGAAGGCGCGGGTCATGTAAAAAGTGGCATCTGCATTCACGGCCATCACTCGGTGCCAGCTTTTTGAATCCATTTCCCAGGGTTTGGAGTTAGCCTGGATACCGGCATTATTGATGACATAGGCG
>JAHRWI010000141.1 GCA_019090225.1 Porticoccaceae bacterium | reverse complement strand
GCAGGGGTTTTGATAGTGTATCGTGTCGCAGCCGTCACAGATGTGGCGGTGCCGGTCATCGCCTTCGGGAATTCGTTTGTCGACGGGATCGCCGCAGGCACTGCAATATTTCAAGGTACGAACTCTAGTTAGAATCGAACTATTTAAACAATAGATATTAACCTTGTACAGCTTAAAACTGATATTAAAGGTGATAAGCAAGGTGGGATCGGTTTACCATCCCCGTCTTTGTGGAGGTAGTTCTGGTGGTTGATCTGGTTTTGAATTGCTGAGCGAAGTGTCAGCTGTGGGGGTAAACGATTCGAGCAGCGGAACTTAATTGAGGAGTAATAAATGATTTATCAATTCGAAGATCGAATTCCGGTGATTGGTCAGGATGTATTTGTCGCTGATAGCGCCGATGTCATCGGGTCGGTAGAGCTGGGTGACAATGTCAGTATCTGGTTTAACGCTGTACTCAGAGGTGATACCGATTTGATAACAGTCGGTGTGGGCAGCAATGTTCAGGATAATGCGGTGTTGCACACCGACCCCGGTATACAGGCCATTGTCGGACGCAACGTGACCATTGGCCACTGTGCCATGGTGCACGGCTGCGTGATTGGCAATAACACACTTATTGGTATTAATTCGGTGATCTTGAACGGCGCTCAAATAGGCAATAATTGCCTGGTGGGAGCTAATGCTCTGGTGCCAGAAGGTATGGTGATCCCCGATAACTCTATGGTGCTGGGCACACCCGCCAAAGTGGTTCGGGAGCTCGACGAGAGAATGATTAAAGTGTTGCAGAGCTCAGCGCAAACATACGTCCAGAAGGCCGCCAGTTTCAGAAGCAGCCTTAAACCCATAGCAATCAACAGCTAACGCAAGCGATCGGTAATTTGAATTAATGACTGAATCAAAGACAACACCAGCTCTAGTAGCTTCGCCCTGTGTTTCTATTTGCGTATTGGATGACAAAGATATTTGCCGTGGTTGTTATCGCAGTGGTGACGAAATCCGAAACTGGTTAATGGCATCTGATCCAGAACGGGTGCAACTATTGGCCAATGCCAGAGAGCGAAGCAAAGAAGGTAACCCCTTTGCAGCGGGATGAAGAGTCTTAGGAAGATTATTCATCGCTTACAATGATAGGCGTTTTTCTCCAGGCTTTTATGGTGGAGATCATTTTTTCCGACAGGGTCAATATTTCAAAGTAGTAGTTATCCAGGCTGAAACTGGCTTTGCCATTGGGGAAGCTCTCTAGCTGTTCGAGGGCCAGGCCGTTCAAAGTCTTGGGGCCGTCAATAGGTAATTCCCAGCTGGTGGCTTTATTGATTTCCAGGATAGTGACACTGCCGTCGATGATAAAGCTGCCGTCAGGTTGTGGTGATATTTCATCTTCGGGTTGTAGCAGGTTGGTAGTGAATTCGCCGACGATCTCTTCGAGGATGTCATCCAGTGTGGCGAGACCTTCCACTTCACCGTATTCATCGACGACCAGGCCAATACGCCGTTTGTTTTTCTGAAAATTGATTAGCTGAAGGTTAAGGGGGGTTTCTGCGGGAATAAAATAGGTATCCCGCGCAAAGCGTTTGATGGCTTCTTTGGTGATTGACTCTTCGCCACTACGGAGCAGGCGATTGACCCGGCGCATATGTAGAAAACCATGTACCTGGCCAATATCGCCGCTGTAGACCGGCAGCCGAGTATGTTCACTCTTGACAATCTGGTCGATGAGTCGCTCTAGATCTTCGTCCAGATTGAGACCGATGATTTCGTTGCGGGGAACCATGATGTGATTGACGGTGACTCGCTCCAGATCCAGCACACCCAGCAACATGTTCTGATCCCGGAAGGAGATATCCTCGTCGGCGGATTCATCAACGACGATGCGCAACTCGTCACTACTGAGACTATCGTTGGCCTTGCCGACAGGGTCGAAACCGAGCAGGCGGACCAGGGCGTTGGAGACATGATTGACGATCCACACCAAAGGATAGAAGAGTTTCAGCAGGGGTTTAAGAATATGACTGGCGGGGAAGGCGACATGCTCCGGGTGTAAGGCGGCGATAGTCTTTGGGGTCACTTCCGAAAAAATGAGTATCGCCAGAGTTAAAGCCACGGTGGCGACAGCAATGCCGATTTCAGGGCCAAATAACCGAGTGCAAATAATCGAAGCAGTAATCGAAGCCAGAATATTAACGGCATTATTGCCAATAAGAATGATGCCGATCAGGCGATCAGGTCGCTTGAGTAAGTGGCGAGCGCGGCGGGCACCGGCATGCCTTTTGGCAAGATGTTTGAGGCGATAACGGTTCAGGGTCATCATTCCGGTTTCTGAACCGGAGAAGAAAGCAGAGGCGATTAGCAGGCAAATCAGGAGGCTGGATAACAGCCACAAAGGCGCATCGTTCAAGGAGGGGCGAGCCTCTCAGTGTCTTGGTGGGCTATGGTGAATCAGTTTCTGTTGCTTGGCAACCAGCGGCGAATAAGATATTAGTGCTTAAGTAAGATGATAGCTAGAGAGTTTGCCTTTCTGAGCTGATGGGATCTAAGCAGATGGCAAGACTACCTCAAGGACAAACTTTGAACCCCAGAAAGCTAGCATCAGAGTGAAAAATCCAATCAGCGTCCAAAGCGTGGCGGTTTTACCCCGCCAGCCGAGTTTGAAGCGTCCCCATAATAAAATCGCATAAACCACCCAGGCCAGTATCGAAAAGACCGTTTTATGGGCCAAATGCTGGGCAAAAAAATCTTCGATGAAAGCAAAGCCTGTGGCCAGGGCCAGGGTCAATAAAATAAAACCGGTGGCGACCAGGCTGAACAGCAGGCTTTCCATGGTTTGCATGGGCGGTAATACGCGCATCAAGCCGCTGGT
>JAHRWI010000140.1 GCA_019090225.1 Porticoccaceae bacterium | reverse complement strand
CACCTTTATCATGGATGATGCTGAGCAATTTTTGCCCATGTATCTGCGTTTTATAAAGGGCATCGTCGATTGTTCTGACCTGCCACTCAATGTGTCGCGGGAAATTCTACAAAGCAGCCCAGCCGTGGATTCTATTCGTACGGCAGTTACCAAGCGTGTACTCGAAATACTCGACACCATGGCCACTGAAAAGCCTGATGATTACGCAAAAGTCTGGCAGGCCTTTGGCTCAGTGTTAAAAGAAGGCCCAGCGGAGGATTTTGCCAATCGTGAACGGATTGCTAGTCTACTGCGCTTTGCCACTACTCGCGGCGAAGGCGAATCCGTATCTTTGGCTGATTATGTTGCCAGGATGAAAACCGATCAGGACAAAATCTATTACCTGATTGCCGAATCCGATGTGGTGGCGCGCAACAGCGCCTATCTCGAAGTCTTTAAAAAGCAGGGTATCGAAGTATTGCTTCTCAGTGAGCGCATCGACGAATGGGCCATGCAGGGCATCCCCGAATTCGATGGCAAGCCACTTCTGGATATCAGCCGAGGTGAGCTGGACCTGGGTGAGTTGGGAGAAGACGATCCAGAAAGTAAGGAAGATGAAAACACTGAGCGCAACGAAAAAGTGCTGGAGATCATTAAGTCAGCCCTGGGTGACCGGGTTGAAGATGTCCGAGTGACCCACCGCTTAACCGAATCGCCCGCTTGTCTGGTGCTGGGCCAGGGCGATATGGGTTTGCAGATGCGTAAAATTATGGAAGCCGCCGGGCAGGCTGTACCAGAGAGCAAGCCGGTACTGGAAATTAATGCCACGCATAAACTGGTCACTCGTCTTGAGACAGAGCAGGATCAGGACAAGGTAGAAGATCTGGTGGGTATTTTGTTCGACCAGGCCGCACTGTCAGCGGGTGAGCAACTCGAAAATCCGGGACTATTCGTGCAAAGGCTGAATAGACTACTGCTTAGTTAAAGGTGAACTTGCACAGGACAAGACATGACATGGACGTTTGTCGGCCCGGGTGTGTTTGGCTAGAGGATGTATCCGGGAATGAAGGTTACTGTTGAGCATCGTAATAGATGTTGGCGGGCCTAGAAAAGATATTAGAGTGCCTGGAAAGTACCGCCACCTTCAATAACTACCTTAACACCGTGGAAAATTTCCGGAATATTTTCGGCCGCTGCGGGTGAGGATATGAAAACGGTAATACAGTCTTCATTATCTACCTTGCCTTGCGCAACACCCTCGACACCATCAATTTCATCCAGCCATGCTTCAGCTAGTTGTAAAACTTCAGTAACGCTTGTCATGTTTGCATATTTCCATCTCTGTACAGGTTTTGATTTCGGGAGAAGTCAAAACAGCACTACCAACAAAACGAACTCAACTTAGCATTTTTTTGGAACTACAAAAACGTGGTTGAAGCGCTGAATCAACGCCTGTGGCTAAGCAAGTAAGAATAGTAGACTCTAATGAGCCCTCCCTGAAATCAGGTGTAATTTTTACTCTGCACTAAATTTCGGTGACGCGCACTCTTAATAGCGATTGGACGTAAGCGATATTATTCACAATTGTTCGCGTCGCCGAACCAGCGAATAATAGTCCAACGGCACCTTCGTTACGATCAGTCACCAAACTGCCTGAATCACCGCCTGCACTCATAGCTGACGTGATGATTTGCCGACAAAACCGTGCGACCCTGCCGCTACCATAGTTGACATTGATAGTCGCGTTGATATTTGTCACCTCGCCGGTGGTGAAGTTGGTGGTTCTGCCAGTTTTTTGAACGATATCGCCAACCTGTGGGGCTGTGTATAGTCGTTTGATATATCCTATCCAATAGACTTCTCGGTTTAAATCCTCAAAATCACCCTCGGCAATGGCGGCATCAACATAATTGGAGGGAGCACTGGTAGCTGTCATGAACCGGATCGGGACAAAACGAGTTAACCGTGCAATCACATCGCCGGGATAAGTTCCGCCGTCGATCGGGCCGGGTTGCAGGATAGGATCGCCGATTCGTGCATTGTTGGAGTTTGCCAAAACATGGTTGTTACTCAGGATGTAGTATTTTTGCGGGGTTGATGGAAATGGAGTCAAGTCGTAGCAACAGGTGCCCAGCGTGCCGGCGGTTATTTGGTGATGGCCAACACTATAGCCACCCTTTGCGGGTCTTACACGGCGGCGTAGGGTCTGTGGAGCTATTGTGTCCAGCGCCGCAGCGTTATTATCAAGCTCCGCTATATTGGGTAGTGTACCGCCAGTGAAGATATCCCCAACCTCGACAACATCAATAGCAATGCCTTTAATTTTAGTGGGAAGCCGGTCGTTTTCTGATAACAACTCCCGTGGTAACTTTTGATTTACCAGGACTGATACAACAGGTTGATCTGTCTCCTTATCGTTTTTAATCTTGTTGCCAAGGGCAACGCCGACAACGTTATTACAGGCTAGCAGTTTTTCTTCATTCTCTTGCTGAGCGGTCGCAAACTCGAGTAATTGTTTAGGGATAGCTTGGTCGATCATGACGTTCTCCTTGCCTACTGTGGTTTTGGTCATTGCTGTTATTTGTGTGTAGTGTCCTGAGTACTTGATGCGTACTTAACTATCTCGACTTGTATTGTGTATATGTCTACAAGATTCCAGTTATACGATGGGGTTACCATGCTTTGCATTCCTTATCGTTCCCGGCCAGGTAATAATGTTGGCCTCTATAAGCTCATTTGAAATAGTGCCTTTAACCTGTGTTGGGATGCGTTCCAGACCGACATCGAGCAATGTCAGGTTGAACTTGTCACCATCACGTACAGCATTGCCCGCCAGGGCTACGTCGCCACTGGTTTTGGTGGCGGTTAGCGCGAAGCCTGTTTTAGTTGGTCTTGACATTAAAATGTAGCGGACGGAGTAAAATCCCATTTGGCTTTCTTTGGCAGTAATGAGTCCAAGTAGCAGAGCTTGGGATAACAGGGTGTCCAACCAGGAACCACGACTTAACTGCTTGTTAAGTAGAATGCCCAGAGTGGAATGGCCACAGGTAGCGCTAAAGCCGATATCCTTATTTAAGGTGAGTCCGTAACTGGAACCCCATATATTGTTAATATTTTCGGCCAGGGCTTTACCCTTAAGCGACTTCAGGGTTTGCGTATGCCATTCAAAATCTGGAATTGATGCTGAGCTAGCATCGCCTTCTCGAAAGGCAATGGCCGTTAACGCAAAACTAACAAGCTTGTGCTCCTGATCTTCTGTTGTTTTCAATCGTGATGTCAGGATATCAACTGCTTTGCTAGAGCCAACTTTCCCGAGTGATTTAATTATTTCCTCCCTTACAAAGCTATCTGTCGTATCGATATTGTCCAGTAAGATATTTTCGGCTGCTTTGGTATTTGAAACGCCAAGGCCCGCAGCTGCGGAGACTCGCAAGTTAGTTTTCTCTCTGGTGTTCGCCAGGATGGAGCCGAGGATTTCATTCGATTCAGCTGACTGGCCAGCGTGAGATAACAGTGCAATAGCTCGTTTGGTATCTATCGGTATCGTGGTGGTTTTTGTACCCCCTAAAATAGCCTGTAAATCTACGATGTCTTGTTTGCTCAGCGTCGGTGTATCAACACAACAATTGAGCTTATGTAACTCGATGGCATTCTTCAGGGTGCTTGAATATTCAGTTCCGAGGTCGTTATTGCTCATAGATTTTTCCCCTCAGCACGATGGCCGGATAAAACAGCTCTTTTTCATTTTGGCACTTTGATCGTTATCAAGATTCAGGCTGGTATTGTCGATTGATCCGATACCGTTGCCATCTGCATCCTCACCCATTACGTTGGTGATAACGCTCTCATGTTTGAGCGTCAGGTAGTGACCTACTTCGTGAGCGAGCAAAATACCGGTACATAGATTGGTGCCGACGGTGCAGTCGTCTGAGCGTAACTCCAGGACTGCACCGGTACGTTCACCTTTTTCGTCTTTGTCACAGGGGCCGCTGCTATTGCTCCAGCCGCCAGCGTCACTCACATTCTTTACAAAGAAGACATCGATACCGTTATTGGGACCCGTAAAAGCTTCGGTGAGATCAGTAGCCTCTCCAGCATCCACCGACCAGAAACCCGCTGCCTCGTTGGTATCGATATATCGCCAGAACAAGCGCCGCACACCTACGCCGGTTTGAGCGTATACATTTCTCATAACATCGATGGCCAACTGCATGGATTGTGCTTCGCTTTGCGACCACCAGCCAGCGAAGCCGGGTTCATGCCCGACAAGAAAAATACATAAATTGAAGGCGTCGTCCTTAATGAGTTGAAGATGACTACGCAGCGACAGGCGACGATCAATTGGCCCCCAAATATATCCGTATACATCACGTTTCACTGAAAATGAGGGTGATGCTCCTAAACAGGAACTTGCAATAGACTTTAGGCTAAGTGTGGCCATACCTGTCTCCTGCTGGCTTTACTGTAGGGTAATAAGTGTGGGAATCAGACCTTTACCGGTATCGAGGTGGCCCAGGGCCTTACCAATAACCGCGCCAAAGGCTTTGTTTGTATCCTGTGCATTCATGGCGTGACCTGGCGAAGGAGAGGTAGTGAGCATGTCACCAATGTTGATTGGCCCGTAACTAGCGTCAACTTTGCAGAATACTCGTCCTACTAGCGCAATGGGCAATGCGTTTAGTGCGCCTTCTTTTCGCCCGAGTACGATGCCGGGCTTATAGGCGCCGGCACCCGCTATAATGCCTGCCACTCGACGGTCGTAGGCTTTATGGCTTGTGCGCAAAAGTGACTTGTCGCCAATAATCATCACGGTTCCGGGTTCACTATCCTGGCCTTCTTCAACTTCAAAGTCTTCGGCGCAGTCCGCGTTACGTAGAATAATGTCTCCAGCGTCACCGTTCAGATGAATCGTGGCGTCGCCTAGTGTGGTGTTGTCCCCGCTGGCAGCAAAGATAACGAGATCGCCATCGGCTCCGTTTCCGCCAAGCCAGGCGTTACCACCGCCGGCATCAAGACGAATACGGTTCTGCCCAGTATTGCTCTTTAAGACCACATCCCCATCTGCACCCCCACCTCCCGCAAAAATGTTTGCCTGGTGGCCGTCGAGATGAATCGAGGCTGCGTTGCTTGAGGTGTTATCGCCATCGTTACGAAATAGAAGCAGGTCGCCGTCGGCACCGTTACCACCGAGCCATGCGTTACCGCCACTGGCATCAAGACGAATACGGTTTTGCCCAGTATTACCTTTTAGCACCAGGTCGCCGTCTGCTCCATCGCCGCCGGCAAATATATTCCCTGTATCACTGATTATTGAAATAGACAATTTTAAATCTCCTTAGTTGGGAAAGGGGGAGCCGCTTTATTGCCCCTTCTGTTTTCTTAGCTATTGGAAAGCACGAACGCTCGTATATCGCGATCGTCGTAGCCCAGGTTATGAGTCCACCCGTCCGTGGCGAAGGCATCCACATATAGATCTTCGGCAAATCCCGCGACCGGGCAATCCGTGCTTTCACAGCCGGAAGGGGGGTTGCTGGTAAGCATGTGGCTTACTGTTTGAATGCTGGGGCTGCCACTGGCACTGAGAGGTGTCCAGCCGGTATTGAAGACGGTGTTAGTTCCACGTTGGACAAAAAAACGTTGCATGGCAAAGCCGTTGGGGTGGAAAGCATTCCAGCT
>JAHRWI010000139.1 GCA_019090225.1 Porticoccaceae bacterium | reverse complement strand
CCACACAATGGTTGTCGGCCACCTAAAAAACGTCGCGTTTAAGAGGAATAATACTGATGGCAAGATATCTCGGACCGACCTGTAAACTGAGTCGACGTGAAGGCACAGACCTACTCTTAAAAAGCGGTATTCGACCACTCGAGTCGAAATGCCGAGCAGACAGCATTCCGGGGCAGCACGGTGCGCGGCGTAGTCGACTATCTGATTACGGTGTTCAATTGCGAGAAAAGCAAAAAGTACGTCGTTTCTATGGTGTCCTTGAGAAGCAATTCCGCAGCTACTATAAAAAGGCTGCAAGTACGCGAGGCAATACGGGCGAAAATCTACTGAGCCTGCTGGAAAGTCGGTTGGATAATGTAGTGTATCGCATGGGTTTCGGTTCCACTCGAGCCGAAGCAAGGCAACTTGTTTCCCACAATAGCGTGCTGGTAAATGGTCGACGGGCAAATATTGCCTCCTTCCAGGTGGTCGAAAATGATGTGATCAGCATTCGCGAGCGAGCAAAATCCCAACTGCGTATTCAATCTGCATTACAGCTCGCTGGTCAGCGGGGCGTGATCGAGTGGGTCGAGGTCGATACCACCAAGATGGAAGGTGTCTTCAAGCGTCTACCCGACCGCAGCGACCTGCCCAGCGAAATTAACGAAAACCTTATAGTCGAACTGTACTCGAAGTAACAGCATATACACCCCGATCAATCTCAGGATAAAATTGTCTATGCAACACACATCAACTGAGTTACTTACCCCGCGCACGATTGCTGTCACCGAATATGACAGCACTAATGCCAGGGTAATATTAGAGCCTTTAGAGCGTGGTTTCGGCCATACTCTGGGTAATGCGCTACGCCGTATTTTACTGTCATCCATGGTCGGTAGCGCCATCGTTGAGGTCGAGATTGATGGTGTGCTGCATGAATATAGCGCCATAGAAGGTGTTCAGGAAGATGTTATTGAGATTTTGCTCAATCTCAAAAATGTTGCTATCGTGCTTCACGATAAGGATGAGGCTGAGCTTACTCTGAGTAAATCTGGGGTGGGTTCTGTAACAGCCGGTGACATTCAGGCCGATGCTAATGTCGAGATTAAAAACCCCGATCACGTCATCGCCCATATCTCCGGCAACACAAATTTGAATATGCGCCTTCGGGTATCGAAAGGTCGTGGTTATCAACCAGCCGATGCAAGAGAAAGTGACGAAGAAGAAACCCGAGCTATCGGACGCTTGCGTCTCGATGCATCTTATAGTCCTGTGCGACGGGTCTCCTATTCTGTCGAAAATGCCCGTGTTGAACAGCGCACGGATCTTGATAAACTGGTTTTGGATATCGAGACCAATGGCACCATTGATCCCGAGGAAATTATTCGCAGAGCGGCGACTATTCTGCAACAGCAATTGGCCGTGTTCGTTGATTTAGAAACTGAAAATCAATCCGAGCCTGAGGAAAGTGAAGAGCAGATAGATCCTATTTTGGTACGACCGGTAGATGATCTTGAACTAACCGTTCGCTCTGCAAACTGTTTGAAAGCAGAAAGCATTTACTACATAGGTGATCTGATTCAGCGTACCGAAGTTGAGTTACTGAAGACCCCTAACCTGGGTAAAAAATCACTCACAGAAATAAAAGACGTTCTGGCGTCCAGGGGACTTTCTCTGGGTATGCGTCTGGAGAACTGGCCACCCGCTAGCCTCCGTCAGGAAAGTGAGAGCCCTTAAACGTTTAATTTAAAAATTGATTGACGGACTCACTCGCCGGTGGGCTACCGCAGATAGACAGGAATAAAGACTATGCGTCATCGCCAAAGTGGCCGCCAGCTAAACAGGAATAGTTCACATCGAAAAGCGATGTTTCGTAATATGACGACCTCCCTGGTTGAGCACGAAGTAATCAGAACAACCCTACCAAAGGCCAAGGAATTACGTCGCTACGCGGAGCCCTTGATTACCCTGTCGAAGGTAGACAGTGTCGCTAATCGACGTCTCGCATTTAGTCGATTGCGGGATAAAGCCGCTGTCGGCAAATTGTTTAGTGACCTTGGGCCGCGTTACGAAGAGCGTCCAGGCGGCTATACGCGGATATTAAAATGCGGTTACCGCACTGGCGATAAAGCGCCGATGGCCTATATCGAATTGGTCGGTCGAGTCATGGCTGAGCCCGAAGAAGAGTTTGAAGAAGTCGAAGAATAGAGCGTTAGCGGGAGTAAAGGTACCGTTGAAAACGATTAGAGGATATTAAAAGCCGGGCTTGAGCCCGGCTTTTTTGTTGGCGACGGAGAACTTGCCGCCAGGCCGGGTAAGAATTTGCAAGCAGGCTGATAGATCAACTATTAGCTAATGTGGGTTTTTTTATTTGCCGCACTGGCAATGGCGATACGTTTTGTTATTCAGATTTAAGACCCGTAGCCGCTTGCCCCATACACAGCCTGTATCCAGCGGAAACAGGCGATCACCGCAGTCGCGCCCGTCCAGCGCTGCCCAGTGACCAAAGATAATGTTTTCGCTAGCGCTTAATCGTTCTGGGTGTGAGTACCAGGGGCGGTAACCGGCCGGCGGATTCTCCGGGCCGCGCTTACAGTCTAGCTCTAGCTTACCCCCTGAGTCGCAAAATCGCATGCGGGTAAAATAATTGGTAATGGCCCTCCAGCGTTCAGTATCGGCCAGGCGATCAGCCCACTGAGCGGGGCTGTTGCCATACATTTGGCGAAAAAACTCATCTGCTTTATCGCTGTGTAAGACGTCTTCGACTTCTCTGGCTCTTTGTTTTGCGGTGTCCAGTGACCATTGGGGCGGTAGCCCGGCATGGGTCATTACATAGCCTTGATCGTGGATGAGAAGCGGTTGGGCCTGGAGCCAATCTAGTAGTTGATCGGCATCCGGCGCGTCATAGACGTCGTTCAAGGTATCTTTTGGGGTGGGCAAGCGATGACCTCTGGCTGTGGCGAGCAGGTGCAAGTCATGATTGCCCAGTACCATCCTAAAGCCCGATCCCAGGCTTTTTAAAAACCGCAAGGTATCAAGGGAGGCGGGACCCCGATTGACAATATCTCCGGCGGCCCAAAGTTCATCCTTTTCGGGTGAAAATGATATTTTGTCGAGCAGTCGTTGCAGTGGCTCAAGACAACCTTGAATATCACCTACTGCGTAGCTTGTCACCGGGCTTTATCTTTAGTGGATAGCGTTCGGAATGGCGAGCAGGAACGTCGGGATTGGGGCATCGAAGGCCTCGCCCGATTCACTGCGCATTTGATAGGTGCCGCTCATGGTGCCAATTTCCGTTTCGAGGATAACGCCACTGCTGTATTGGTAGACGTCACCAGGTGTGATTACCGGTTGCTGACCGACGACGCCCTGGCCCTGAACTTCCTGGCGAGATTCATTGCCATCGGTGATGATCCAGTGGCGACTGATTAACTGTGCATTCTCGTCGCCCTGATTAGCAATGGATATGTGATATGCGAAGGCGTATTGCTGATTGTGAGGTTCAGATTGTCGAGGTAGATATTCTGTCCTTACGCTGACCTGGATAGGGCATGGGTTCATGGTGGTCTAGGCTCAAATCGGAGAGTTTAGTTGATCGGGTTTACATAGTCTTGCTAAGCAGGTTGGAGAGGGCGACAAACTCCGCCACAGAGAGGGTCTCGGGGCGTGCGCCTAAATCGATGTCGGAGTCAGGCAACTCAATCATACCGTCAGTGAGTACTTTTAGACTATTACGCAGGGTTTTTCGACGCTGCTGAAAACAGGTTTTGACCACACGTTCGAACAATTGCATGTCGATCACTCTGTGGGGTGGGTCGATGTGGGGGATTAATCGAACCACAGCTGAGGTTACCTTTGGGGCCGGGTTAAAGGCCGTTGGAGGAACCGTAAACAAGGCCTGAATCTGACAGTGATATTGCATCATTACACTGAGTCGACCGTAATTTTTATTGCCTGGTGGTGCAGCGAGTCGATCGACGACCTCCTTTTGTAGCATGAAGTACATATCGCTAATCGATGTTCGATATCTCAGCAGATGAAACAACAAGGGCGTAGAAATATTGTAGGGTAAATTACCGACAATACGCATGGTCTGGCCCGAGGCGATTTCAGCAAAGTCAGTTTTCAGAGCGTCACTACGGTGCAGGCTAAAGTGCTTTTCGCTAGCATAGCGCTGGTTGAGCCGCTGAGCTAGGTCCCTATCTATCTCTATGACGCTTAGGTGCCGACCTGCTTTGATCAGGGCATCGGTCAAAGCACCCAGCCCCGGGCCAATCTCTACGACATGGTCGTCTGGTTTAACGTTTATTGCCGCAACGATATTGTTGATAACGTGAGTGTCTACGAGAAAATTTTGACCGAAACGCTTGCGTGCTCGATGCCTGGGTTGTTCGGGTGTTGTAGTTTTCACTGGGTTGCCTTGGCCCTGGCGGTAATTGCCGTGGCCATAGCCGCCGCAGTATCGATGGCGGCGAGCAGGCTGCCAGTGTCGCCCTGCCCAGTGCCAGCCAAATCCAGAGCTGTGCCGTGATCAACAGAGGTGCGCACAAATGGTAGCCCCAAGGTAATGTTCACCGCTTTACCGAAACCTTTGTATTTCAGCACCGGGAGACCCTGATCGTGATACATAGCGATGACTACATCGGCTGGATCCAAATATTTTGGTGTAAACACCGTATCAGCTGGAAGCGGGCCAATAATATTTAAACCCAGGTTGTTGAGCTTATCGATGACGGGGGAAATAACGGATATTTCCTCGCTACCAAGATGCCCACCTTCACCGGCATGGGGGTTGAGGCCACAGACCAGAAGAGCGGGATGAGTAATCGCAAATTTGTCTTGCAGATCCCGGTTAACGATTGTTAGTACCTCTTCGAGCAAGGTTTGGGTCAGCGCATCGGCGACTTCTGTAAGGGGTAGGTGAGTGGTCACCAGAGCGACACGCAAGCCGGGCGTGGCGAGCATCATAACAACGCGAGGTGTGTTGCTTAGTTCGGCCAGGTATTCAGTGTGGCCACTAAAAGCGACTCCCGCATCGTTAATGATGCCTTTATGAATAGGCCCGGTGACTAAAGCAGAAAACTCACCACCCATACACCTTTGTGTGGCTTTGTTCAGCGCCGCGAGCACAGTCATGGCGTTATCGATATGAAGGCTTCCCGGGGTCGTAGATTTTGGGAAGGTGACAGGATCAATGGCTAGCTCCCCAGGGCCAAGTGCCGAACCCGAAGGCTCGCGTAGCTGCAATGGTAAGCCGAGCAAACGGGCGCGCTCTTCTAAAAGCAGCGGATCGCTTATTGCTATCAACTCGTGGGAGCTGCCCTGCTGTACCAGTTTGATGAGCAGGTCCGGACCGATGCCAGCCGGTTCCCCTGGGGTGACGGCCAAGCATAAAGTCATGACTTTATATCGATGAATGCCTCAGTACGAATTTCTTCCATCCAAACCTGTAATTCTTCTGCGTACTTTCGTTGGCGAAGTTGATTGGTGGCCTGGTTGCGCAGAATCTCCGAGCTGAAATCCTGTTTGCGGTGGCCTGTTACTTCGATGATATGCCAACCAAACTGGGTAAGAATGGGTTCGCTGATTGTGCCTATTTCGAGTTCGCTGATAGCTTTTTCAAACTCAGGAACGAATTGTCCGGGCATAGACCAACCAAGGTTGCCGCCTTTTAAGGCTGAACCGGTATCGTCGGAGTGCTGACGCGCCAGACTGGCGAAATTATCATTTGCCAGGGCTTGCTCTCGCAGGCTGGCGATAAGTTTTCGGGTCTGGTCCTCAGTGCGTATCTCGTTGGTCTTAAGGAGTATATGACGTACCTCCGTCTGCTCGATCAGTTGTTCGCCACCACCGCGACGTTCATACAGTTTCAATAAGTGAAGACCAGCGTCGCTGTGCAAGGTTTCGCTCACCTGGCCGGGTTCAAGCTGGTCGAGTGCTTGGGTAAATAATGCCGGTAATTGTGTGGTCTTACGCCAGTCGAGATCGCCGCCTTTAAGGGCATTGGGGCCTGCGGAATTTACCAGGGCGAGTTGCTTGAAGTCTTCTCCCTCGGTCAGACGGCGTTGCAGTGCCTCCGCTTTTGCGAATGCTTCGGCTTTGACCTGTTCAGTGGCGGAGCTGGAAAGACGGATCAGGATATGTCCGACATTGACATCAGGGGAGGACATAAACTTGCCCTCTTCAGAGCTCAGGAAATTATCGATTTCCTGTTCAGTAATTTCGATTCGCCGGTTGACCATGGCCTGTTGAACACGTGCCACCACCATATCTTTTTTAAACTGTTGGCGAAGTTTGCTGAGGGTAAGACCATCCTGATGAGCGTAGCTGACGAACTGATCAAGTGTCAGACCCTGTTTTTGCGCGGTATCGGTGAGGGCTTGATTAAGTTCAGTGTCACTAATTTGCACCCCGGCTCGCTTGCCAATGTCGAGTTGCAGGCGATCCTGAATTAATTTATCCAGCATCTGGGATTCTATGGCAGTTCGGGCCGGTATTTGTTGCTGGCCGCGTTGCATCTGTTTAATCAGTGCGCTCACCTGTTCCTCAAGTTCGCTGGACATCACCACATCTTCGTTGACGATGGCGACGATGCGGTCGAGTGCCTGGAACTCAGCGAAGGCTGAAGAAACGCTTTGCGAGCCCAAAGCTAACAGGGAGGCTATCGCCAAACAGCGGTAGACGTAGCGTTTACTGCGGTTGTCATTACTAGGGGTCTTGGGGTTCATAACCATAAATGCCATCGTTCAATATACTCTCTACACTGGTGCCAGTGCCGGCCAAACCTTTGAGCTGAATCTGGAAGAAGATGCCGTCATCATACTCGAGCTGTTCTTCGGGGATGATCAGGTCGTCATCTCGATCAAGCCAGTGGCGGAGGATGATGCTGGCGCGCCAGCAGCAGCTGTTGTATTCGAGACCACCAAACACTTCGAGTTCTCGGCTGTTGGTCAAATCCTGATTCCAGCGACCAATAAGGCTCCAGCTGCGGGTGACGGGTAGCAAGGCCGAAATGTCTGCCTGTTCGATGTCGGCATCGTAGATATCACCGTTGAAAATACGAGGGTTTTTTCTGGTGTATCGGTAAGAGGTGTTGAAAATGGCATTGTGATCATCGTTGTAGCGTAAGCTAAAGCTACCTTTGTCCACTTTGTCGTTGTCATTATCAAAAAGGATGTCTGACTGAAAGCGCCAGTTCTGGCTCAGATAAGCAGCAAATTCACCGGCCATATTTGAATCATCGCTGAGCAGGTCTGTGGCTAGGTTACGCTGACTGATATTGCTCAGGGAGGAGGGGTCATCGAGGTTTTTAAGAATCGCTCTGGTCAGTGTTGAGTCAAGAGAAACATAGCGGTCTTTTAGATAAAAAATCTGGCCGATGCTGCCGCGGAGCCTTTCAATACCGGTGTCAGCATCAATTAGGCGGCTGGTCAGGCCGACAGTAATTTGCTCGGCATCACCGATGCGGTCACCGCCGGAGAAACGATCATCGCGAAATAACTGTTGATAGCTAAAAGTCAGTTCTGAGGTATCAAAATCGGGATGGGCGCTCTGCTCATCAAAGTCAGAATTTAGATAATAAAGACGTGGCTCAAAAGTTTGTATGGCATTTTTGAAGAAGCTGGTATTACGTTCGAAAACCAGCCCGGCGTCGAGAATGCCAACCGGCACCGTGGCCGAGGGGCTGTCATCTCCGCCCGGAGTGACTGGATCGTCAAGGTCATAGGTTAGGTGCTTAATCATCACTGTAGGTCGGACATACCCCCACATCCATTGATGATCAAGGGTCAGTGCGTAGTCAGCCCGGGCGCGGCTCCCAGTGACGGTCGGGTTGCCGTTGGGATCAATGCTATCCTGGTGATCAAATTCGGTATATTGATTTTCGAGGCTGAGCTCTAAATCCAGGCCCCAGGGAGAAAAACGATAGTTGCCGTTAGCATCGACTCTGGGTAACTGCTGATACTGGCGTCGAGTGTTGTTAATCAAGGTTTGATATTCAACGGCTTTTACACCTAAGGACCAATGGCCCAGTTGATAACCTGCGGCAGCTAATTGCCTGAGATGGGTTTCGCTGCTCGCCTGTAGGGTGACGTTACCGAGATCGCGAAAATAATCTTCGTCGCTGACCTTGGTGTAGTCGATTTTAGTGCGCCAGGCTCGGCCCATACCGCCAGTGTGGTCGACACTGGCTAGCCAGCGATCTTCACCTATAAAGGTTTGTTTGCCCGGGTAGTCCTCATCGCTGTCATCACCGCCATCGTCGTTGGCCAGGTAGGCACCACCAATGGTTAGTTCGGTGAGCTTCGATAAATGGCGCAATTCCAGTTCAAGCATTTCACCCCGTTCCTGTATGTAACGAGGCGTTACAGTGGCATCGTAATTTGGCGCGAGATTTAAATAAATCGGCTGGGCATAGTCGAGGCCGTTTTCATCGCCGACATTTAGCTCGGGGAATAATAGTCCGGTGGCACGTCGGCCATCTATGGGATAGCGCAACCAGGGCGTGTAGAACACGGGAATACCCTTTACTTCGATGCGGGCGTGACGAACCGTAGCGATACCTTTATCGGGGTCGATATCAACATCAGGTGCTACCAAACGCCAGGTGTTATTGTCCGGTTCACAGGTTGTATAGGTGGCATTGTTAATATAAATATGGTCGTTGATATCTCTGCTCAGTAATTCGGCGCTGCCGCGAATTCCTGACTCATGCATGATGTAGGTGGCATTTTCGACTTCCAGCTCCTGGGTGTCGAGGTTGACCAGGGCGCGGTCGCCGAGCATGAGCAAGCCGGGCTCGCGGAGCTGTAGTCCGCCTTTTAGTTCGACGGTGCGATTGTTTTGGTCAACGATAGCGACATCGCTGCGCACCTGGCGATAGCCCTGTGAAATCTGTACGTCACCGGTCATCGTCGCAACGTTATCCTGTGCCTCTGTAGAGGTGGCACTGGCACGCATTGACGATTGTTCGGGATCGAAATCGGCGTCGGGATAGTCTCGCGGCGGTTCGATATAGTCACCGCAGCAGCCTGGTGTTGCGGCTTCGCGTTGCTCGGACGTTAGCGCGCTTTCATCAACCCAGTCGAGATTGCGGGCGATTTTTATCCGAGGTTCGTCAGCTGGTGGGGTTGCTACGGCCCGCGCAGGTGCGCGACGGGGTGGTTTAGCGTAGGGACGGCCTGGGACAGTGAGTTCAGCGCATTGCCAATTACCATCGGCACCGGTTTTACAGACCCACTCCTGATGTGTGTTGGCGACGAGTTCAGTGTCGGTTTCTAGCTCAGTGCTTTCAGTTTCGGTCTCAGCCAGAGAGCTGAGTGAATATGAGCTGGCGAAAATCAGTATCGCCAGGCTCCGCATAATCGAACCAGGGCAAGGCAGCTTGTTGTATTTGCTCGAAGGCATATTTTTGTCCACTGTAAAGATCGGTGTCAGGCATCGCCAGCGTTATATCTTCAGCGCGACATTCTACCTGAACTTGAGCTGGGAAGGAGAGTTAGGAAGAGTAATCAGATAAAATATGGCTTCCTTCGAGATCTAAATAAATAGTCTGTGTTTGCCTGGATATACCAGATAAGGGTGTTAGATAAAATATGCTAGATAAAGCCGCGCTGAAAGACTGGATAGAGAGGTACTCGCCTGCGCAACCGCTGAGTAGCCGAGTCGATTTGGTGTCTGTATCGGGTGATGCCGGTTTTCGAGAATACTTTCGGATCAATTGTCAGCCTTCGATGCTGGTTGCCTATGCGCCGTCGGAGCATGAAAACAATGTCGGCTTTGTTGCCATTAATCGTGCGCTTGCTGAAGCCGGAGTGCACACGCCCCGAGTTTTCGCGGTCGATTATCAGCAGGGTTATATTTTGCAGGAAGACCTGGGTCAGCAGCTTTATCAGGGCTTACTCAGTAACAAAACTGTTGATGAGCTGTATGGATACGCAGAAACCAGCCTGCTGAAAATACAGCGTACAGCGGCGGATAGTGCGGTGTTTCCGAGTTACGATGCTCAGCGTTTAAAAGACGAAATGGCCTTGTTTCCAGAGTGGTTTGTTGTGGCGCTGCTCGGTGAGGGTTTATCCTTAGCAGACCAGTTTATGCTGGATAACTTGTTTGATGTGCTAGTCGACAATGCCCTCGAACAACCCCAGGTGGTCGTGCATCGTGATTTCCACAGCCGCAACCTCCTGCTCCTGTCGAATCAGGAAGTCGGAGT
>JAHRWI010000138.1 GCA_019090225.1 Porticoccaceae bacterium | reverse complement strand
TTGGTCCACCCCGTTATCAGATCAACAGCGTTTTAAGAAACACCCTTCGGCTTCTGCTGCTTCATAAAACCAAACATATAACCCGCAATTCTGCGCATCTGGATTTCATCGGCACCCTCGGTAATGCGGTAACGGCGATGATGACGATAGATATGCTCGAACGGTTTGTGGCGAGAATAGCCCAAACCACCGTGAGTTTGCATAGCCTGATCAGCCGCATCGCAACACAGGCGATTGGCCTGGTAGTTACACATCGACACCTTATCGGATACCGAGAACGCGCCGTATTTATCCATCTTCCAGGCGGTTTGTTGAACCAGGGCCCGGACCATTTCAGCCCGGGTTTGTAGCTCGACGAGGGGGAACTGAACGCCCTGGTTGACAGCCAGAGGCTTGCCAAAGGGTTTGCGTTCCTGAGCATATTTTACTGATTCATCGATACAAAACTGTGCTGCACCCAAACTGGATGCCGCCTGACGGATACGATTCTGATTAAAGAAATGCTGTACCACCTGCAAGCCCTGACCTTCACCACCCAGAATCGCACTCTCCGGTACCCGAACGCTGGTTAGCGATACTCGGCCGTGGTCAGTGGGCATATTGAAGGTCCACAACATTTCTTCAACCTTCAAACCCTCGGCATCCATGGGCACTAAAAAAGCGGTAATACCCTGACCGTCCCCCGCTTTACCACTGGTGCGAGCCAGCACCAGATCGTAGGGCGAGGTATGAATACCTGTATTCCAGGTCTTCTCGCCATTAATCACCCACTCGTCACCCTCGCGCTTGGCCGTGGTTTCCATGTGGGTGGCATCGGAGCCGTGATTCGGCTCGGTGATGCCCCAGGCAAAACCTTTTTTACGGGCCAACATATCCTCAACCCACTCTGCCTTTTGGGCCTCAGTGCCATAAATCAGCATCAGGGAAATACTCACGGTATTGCCGACAATGGAGTGTTCGTTCTGCAAATCGTTGTGTAAGCCCAAACCGCGGCTGGCCATATGATCACGGATAATCGCCATACCCAAATTAGTGCCATCGCTGCCACCGTATTCTTTGGGCAGGGCGTAGCGATAAAAACCCGCTTCGTCGGCCAGGCGCTTGGACTCTTCGATCAAAGCTTCCCATTCGTGATTGGGAAGACCTTCACGCTCCCAGTCGGTGCGGGCATCTTCCCGGCGATGATCGAAGAAACGAATATTGTCGTCTTTGTTTTCGAGAGGCTTAATGACCTCATCGATAAATGTATCTACTTCAGCAAGGTACGCTGTGATGTCTCCGGGTATATCAAAATCCATAGTGACGCCTCTCTTTTAAATGGCCAATTTGAGTCCATTAAGGATCAACCATAATGTCTCGTGATTTCTGTGCAGGGTGGAGTATATGAGTATTTAGCAGCTTCTGCGCCTTGCCGACAGCATCTGGCTGGGTTATTTTCCGTCGCCCTGGTCAACAAACCCCTGGATAATGAACGTGACGAGCTTCCGACAAAAACTAAAAAATGGTGACCGACTTATCGGCACCGTTATCTCGATGGCAACACCTCAGGTATCAGAGCTTCTCGCTCAAGCCGGTTTTGACTGGTTATTTATCGATGGCGAACATGCGCCACTCAATGACGCCGATATTCAGTTGCTGATTCAAACAGCCGGACAAACACCCTGCCTGGTAAGGGTTCCCTGTCTTGATGAAATCGCCATCAAAAAGGCGCTGGACGCTGGGGCTACCGGCATTATCGTGCCTCAGGTGAACAGTGCTGAACAGGCCCGGCAAGCGGTGAGTTACGCCAAATATCCGCCTATGGGTCAGCGCGGGGTGGGTATATCCCGGGCCCATGGCTATGGTTTTGAGTTTCAGGATTATCTCGCCAGGGCCAACGATGAGGTGGTGGTGGTCGTTCAGGCTGAACACGCGCTAGCCCTTGACGAGATCGATGCCATCGCCGCCACACCTGGGCTAGATGCGGTATTTATCGGCCCTTATGATCTGTCGGCAAGCCTCGGCAAAATGGGTCAGATCGAGGATCCCAGCGTTATCGATGCAGTCGATCGCATCACCGCTGCCTGCCAGGCGGGAGAACTTAAACTGGGGGTTTTTGGCACCAATAGTGAAGCCGTGATGCCCTATATTGATCGTGGCTATACACTCATAGCCGCCGCTACCGACACCTTGCTACTGGGTCAGGCCGCTCGCGACCTGATGAATAAATTCAAGTAATTGTAGAGCGCTTAAGCCCTGCAATCATCCGGGAGCCTGTTTCAATTAATGCTCTGCTCCAGCTCACCGGCGGCATAGCGTGAAAACATTTTATCGAGGCTGAGAGCCTGAATCTTGCTGGCATTACCGGCAGTACCAAACGTCTGGTAGCGAGCCAGGCAAATCTCTTTCATAGCCTGGGTCGCGGCACTCAAGTATTTACGGGGATCAAACTCACCGGGGTTTTGAGCGATAAAGCGCCGTATCGCGCCCGTGGAAGCCAGGCGCAAATCAGTGTCGATATTCACCTTACGGACGCCGTGCTTAATGCCTTCGACCACTTCCGTGACTGGCACGCCATAGGTTTCGGGTATCTCACCACCAAACTCGTTAATCACCGCCAGCCATTCCTGAGGTACCGCAGAGGAGCCGTGCATCACGAGATGAGTATTAGGAATGCGGGCATGAATAGCTTTGATGCGATCGATATCAAGAATGTCGCCGGTCGGTGGTCGGGTAAATTTATAGGCGCCGTGGGAGGTGCCGATGGCGATGGCCAAGGCATCAACACCGGTTTTAGCGACAAAATCTGCCGCTTCATCCGGGTCTGTTAATAATTGATCATGGCTCAATGTACCAGCTGCACCAACGCCATCCTCTTCCCCGGCTTCGCCGGTTTCCAGCGAACCCAGACAACCCAACTCGCCCTCAACTGATACACCACAGGCATGGGCCATATCGACCACCCTTCGGGTGATACCGACGTTATAGTCATAACTGGCTGGGGTTTTGCCGTCTTCTTCAAGGGAGCCATCCATCATCACCGAAGAGAAGCCCAGTTGTATGGAACGCTGACAGATATCCGCGCTAGTGCCATGATCCTGGTGCATCACCACCGGAATATGGGGGAACTCTTCAATAGCCGCGAGAATTAAATGGCGTAAAAAGGGTGCACCGGCATATTTCCGCGCTCCCGCTGAAGCCTGGACGATGACTGGCGAGTCGGTTTCATCAGCGGCCTCCATCATGGCGCGCATCTGTTCGAGGTTATTGACGTTAAATGCCGGAACGCCGTAGTTATTTTCTGCTGCGTGATCGAGCAGCTGCCGCATACTGATTAATGCCATGGTTCCGTTCTCCCTAGATGCTAGCTTTGTTCGTGACGATGTTTAATTTCATAACTGCTGCGGTGGCCAGGCGATTACCCGACGGCGCGTTGTTCCAATATTGCTACGGCGGGTAATACTTTACCCTCTACGTATTCGAGAAATGCACCACCGCCCGTTGATATATAGGACACCCTGTCGGCAATGTCATATTTATCCACGGCTGCCAGGGTATCTCCACCCCCGGCAATAGAAAAACCTTTATTGGCCGCGATGGCCTCGGCGATTACCTGGGTGCCGCCACCAAATTGATCAAACTCAAAAACGCCGACTGGGCCATTCCAAATAATAGTTCCAGCATTTTTAAGTATTTGGGCCAACTGCTGCGCTGTCTCAGGGCCAATATCAAAAATCATATCACCATCAGACACATCTACTGCTGCCTTCAACTTCG
>JAHRWI010000137.1 GCA_019090225.1 Porticoccaceae bacterium | reverse complement strand
CAACCGCGTATTGGTGGGCATCGCGGAGTGGGCGGTAGTAATTCAGAATGATCCTCTGCTGGTCACCGCTGAGATAAGGAGCGAATGGTCAAAGTGCTCACTAGCGAAGTACTGGCTGATAAAGTTCGTGTTTGTTGAAGGATCTTGATGGCACGACGGTCTGCTCTATACCTTGGATATCTGGGGCCGCATGATCTATGTCATAACCCAAGCGAGCGCTTTGTTACTCAAGTTGATCGTTCGCATCTAGCTAACGGCGATCTCAACGACATTATAGGCTACGACGAAGGTTTAAGTGGGCGTGAAGGCCAGAAGCCCGAGAGCTAGGTCAGTAATCGAAGCTCACCAAATCTATTGAAACTAAAAGAGCTGTATTACCTGTGATCGGCGTAACGGTGTTTTAAGTTGGCATCATAGGCATCCGTTAAGCCTTGCCAAATAAATTACGCATACTATTCATGGGCTAGCACAAGAAAACGCGTCCGATCCGATAGTTTTCGACATAGCTTCGCAACGCATTTGCTTGAATCCGACTATGACTTACGCGCTATTCAAGAGTTGCTGGGATATCCTGATGCTATTACGACTGAAATTTATACTTATGTCGTCAATCGTAGCGGTAAGGGGGTTGTGAGTCCTGTGGATAGACTTATGCCGTCACACAAAGTAAGACTACCCACTTAAGCGTTAGGGGTGGGAAGAGCTGGTAGCAAGGTTTTTATAGTAGGGTTCGCTTCTTATAGAAAGGTTCTTGCAGTAAGCTTGTTGCTGAAAGCCTGTCGAAGGCTTATTGAGATACCGACTCTAAGTAATAATCTATCTGCTCGTCGTGACCTGTTAGCTCCATTTGCTCTCGTGCGCTTATTACATCGCCCACAATCAGTAAAGCTGGGGAGGGTAACTCGGCGTGGCGGACGGTTTCGGCAATATCTGTCAGTGTACCAATCACTTCCTGTTGTTTGTTCGTTGAACCATTGGCAATCACGGCTATGGGTGTGGACGCTGACAAACCATGATATTGCAAACCCTGTGAAATTTCATTGAGGCAAGACAAGCCCATGTAAAACACAGTGGTGTGGTTGGGCTGAGCCGCTAACCGCCAGTTGATGTCGGTTTTGCCATCTTTACCGCCTTTACGATGCCCGGTAATAAAAGTTACGGCCTGGGCATGATCCCGGTAGGTTAGAGGAATGCCGGTCGCGGCGGCGCAACCTGTTGCTGCGGTGATGCCGGGTACCACGGCGCAGGGAATACCCGCCTGGGCGAGGGCATCGCTTTCTTCTCCACCGCGACCAAAGATAAAGGGATCGCCGCCTTTTAAACGCACCACCCGTTTGCCCTGTTGGCCGAGGGTGACGAGCAATTCGCAGATGCGGGCCTGGGGCATGCTGTGGCAGTGTTTGCGTTTGCCGACGTAGATCTGATCGCAGCTTGATGTGCAGTGCTGTAATAAAGCCGGATTCACTAAACGGTCATAGACCACAACCTGGGCTTGCTCTAACAGGCACACAGCTTTTAGGGTAATGAGTTCCGGGTCACCGGGGCCAGCTCCGACTAAATCAACGCGGCCACTTTGTTTACGGGCGTTCATGCTCGTTTTCATAGCGGCTTACCTGGTAGTGATTTACTCATAGCACTTGCTCATCGCGGCAATTTTTTCCAGACCACTATATCTTTGGCGTGGCGAATCATGTCTTTAATTGGAGTGGTTTTAATGGTATCGATCAATTCATCTAGTTTGAACTTGCCGTGCTGTCCTCGCACTACACCGACCTGTTCTCTATCGACCAAACCGGTTTCTCGGGCATGATCGACGAAGTCCTGGTTTTTCCAGAAAAACGCACCGGGCATGGTGGTGGGAATCACCAGTACGAAAAACAGCGAACGGCTAATGGTGGCAGCCACCACAGTGAAGATGGCTAATGTGCTCCATAGCGCCAGGGTGCTCCATCCTTCGATTGCATTTATCGAAGCAAGCAAGGCAATACTGCCTGCCATCGACATGCTGATGGCTAACAGGGCATTGCGAATTAACCAGGGATAACCGTAGCGGGTAATTTGTACATACCAGGAGGAGGCACCCTCGTTGCCGAGCTTATTCATGGCGCGGCCATGGCGAACGTGGCCGATAGCCTCAAGGCCTAAACCGACCAGAGCGAGTAGGGCGAGGCTCATGCACAAACTGTTTGCCTCAACCGGTTCACCACTCATTAGCAAAGCTGGCAGGGCCACCAGTGCGGTAAGTAAAGCGCCCAGGCTTAGGGTGTTACCCACAAAAGCGCTGGCGGTTTGCCAGTGATCCCAGAAGGGCCGCGCTTTGATGCGGTAAATGCGGTACATGTAGTACAGGCCGATTAAACCACTGAGGCTGGCCAGCCCCGCGCACAGGTTTTTTAGCAGGGCGGTTACGCCAAGGCTCAACCATCCATCCAGGATTGCGAATAAAGCAAAGCCGAGCAGGAAGGTATGAAAGCCTGAAACCCCGGCGATCTCCCGACTTAAGGGTGACCAACGTAAATTATTAAAGCCTCGATAAAAACGATGAGGTTTACCCAGGTGCATATTGAGTTTGAATAGCCCGAAACTGATTAAGGGAATCATCACCGCAAGCATAGGCAAAGAGACACTCGGTATTTGCAGCGCAGCTAAAATACTCTTTGGTGATAACAGGGCGCAGACCATCAACAGAAAAGCGCCAAGCACGGCCTGCGTGGACAGTGTGAAAATGACATGGGCACTTTCGTGGGAGGTGAGTAGCTTGCACCAGTTCCATTGTTTCGCCTCGCCGATTTTTTTATCGACCTCTGGTTGAAAATGTCCAGCCTCATCGTCTTTGTGGTATTTCACCGGCATACCATCGGGACGAGTCATTTCTCGCTGAGTGCTACGGGTTTGTTGAAAGCGAATGTTGGGCTGGGTGATTTCCGTGGATGGAAAACCAGGAATTGCGGTTTTAGCTTCGATGCGGTTTTCCGGGATATTTTCGACCACACCAAAATCCAGGGCGTTGCCCAGGCAGGCCGATACACAGGCGGGCTTTAAACCCACTTCGAGCCGATCCACGCACATATTACATTTGGTAACTTCGCCTTTTACCGGGTCGAGTTGTGGGGCGTTGTAGGGACACACCCAGGTGCAATAGCCGCAGCCGAAACAAATATCTGGGTCTTGTATTACCGCGCCATATTCAGCGAACTTAGTGTAAGCGCGGGTGGGACAGCCTTTTAGGCAGACAGGATCATCGCAATGGTTACAGGCCATGGAAATATTAATACGTTGATAATCAGGGTAAGTGCCGCCTTCGACGTAGCCGACCGAGCGAAAGGCGATATGTGAGGGATTATCATTTTTTTCGCTACAGGCGGTTTCACAGGCATGGCAGCCGATGCAGTTATCGGCATTAAAGAAAAAGCCGTGCTGTTTGTAACGGTTGGGGTTGTCGCCAATAGCTTCGTTGCCATTGATGCGCAAACTATCGCCGTGCAAATCGCTGGTTTCGTTGACCAGGTCGATTAAGTTGCCGTGGCAGTTGGTGGATGGCGCGGCAGACTCGTCGAGGGCATTGTCTTTTGGTATGGCATCCCACAAAAAAGCATGGGCAGGCTCGTCGTTACGAACCTCAAAAATAAGCGGTTTAAAGTCTTCTTTGGTTTGAATTTGAGGCTGAGTATCATTCATTAGTAAGTTCTTAGCTCCCGGCTTATTCGCGCTGCACTTTCCTGGTCTTCGATAAGCTCTATACCCGACAACCGGCATTTAAACAATCTGCCGTGCGTATAGAGCCTGTCTCTT
>JAHRWI010000136.1 GCA_019090225.1 Porticoccaceae bacterium | reverse complement strand
GATAATTTCACGCGCTTTACTGATAGCTTGCTTCAAAGCTGCCTTTGGAGAGCCGCTAATATGAGGGAATTAGATTATCGGAGTTCGACTGATTTGAGTACGGAGTTTTCTAATATACTAGAAACGCTTATTGAAGACGACGCCTCGGAAAACTCCAACTCAGCAGTAGACCTTTTGATGGGGATTGCTGTGGGTAAGATCCAACTTTCTTTTGAGGTTCTACAATCTCTGCTAGACAAAGCTAACGAAATATACCAGGGCAAAAACGAAAATGCGCTGTTGTTAATAGAGTATATTAAATCCAAGTATGCCCCAAGCGACCTTTCTACCCAAGACGAAGATGTGGTTGTCTGACCAAACAATTCCTAGCATGCGCAGCGTTAAAATCGGGCGCTTACATCTGCGGAAGAAAGGAAGTATAAGCTTGTCAGTATCGGGGTAAGGGGGCGAGGCCCTTTTTATTTATTTTTAGTTGTTATGCTGGATTAGCCAAATACTGGGAAGGCTTGAGAATACACTGATCCCGCAGATGTCCCTGTAGAGTGAAAACACGCGGTTCGTCCCGAAATTTGAACACACGATATAGAAAATAACTGGTCGCGTTGTCCCGCGAAAATCTCAATTCGTTCGGCGTCACGTAAAATGGGGTACTTTTCCCATATTTAGTTGTTTTTGCTTCAATGAAGCGATCTTTGCCATTCTCTTCAAATGAGAGAATATCGAATCCTGCAGTTGGACCAACGGTTGCTGACACTTGCTCTATTCGATCGGCAAGCGATTGTCTGCCCGCGTGGATTAACCTGGCGCGTTCAAAATTTAGGACAAACTGTTCACCAGCCTCACCAAGTAATTGGTTTTGTGCTTCCCTTTCCAGATAGTTCACACCACCAGGGTTGTAGACAGCCTTTTCATCCCCAACCGTCGGAGTTCTATTACCCTCTGATTTTGGCGGAGTCTCCATTACCACCAGAAAATCTTCGACTGATGGGACGGGAGGGACTTTTTCGGCATCGGCCTTAAACAGAGTTTGCAACTTAGGGTTATTACGAAGGTAATCTTCTACTGCGCCAGGTAGCAGCTTGCGCTGATAGTTTGATCGAGGCTTATATCCGTCAATCCACTGTACGCCCATCTCAATCAGGACGGCGCTGATATTTTGATGCTTCAGTTCAACCGAACCATCCGAGCGGTTATTCAAACACTCTTTCAAGGCCCGGCGGTGCTGACTCTTATTGTACTTTTGACCAGCCAACTCAAGACGAAGCATATTGAAGTAGTCTTCAACTGCGGCCTCTACTTCAGTTTCTGACCAGTTATTAGCCATTTTTTTCCAACCAAATCTAACAGTGCGTCAACATCCGCATTAGATATTATCAGCTCTCCCCAAGCTTTCTAATCAAAGAAGCGCTGAATACTCGAAAAATCCAGGTCCGCATTATCTTCATCACTCATAGTTGCATAAAGATTGTATAAATTATTAGCCAGCGCCCCCATGGGTGTCGCTGACTTGCTGGCAAGTGCCGCTTCCATCGCCAGGCCCAGGTCTTTTTGCATAAGTTTGACCATAAAACCGCCGCTGTATTCGCGGCTGGCAGGGACGCCTTCCATGACACCGGGGTAGGGATTGTACTTTTCCAGGGACCAGTTGCAGCCGGAGCTTTTGAGCATAATTTCTGACAGCGCTTTTGGGTCGAGACCGTTATCGACGCCCAGTTGCAGAGCTTCGGCGGTGCCGATCATGTGTACGGCAAGGAGCATGTTATTGCAGGCTTTAGCGACCTGACCAGCGCCTGCTGGCCCTGCGTGGAAAATATTGGCACCCATGTGCTTGAGGACTTCTTTAGCGGCTTCGACATCGGTGGCTTCACCGCCGCACATAAAGGCCAGAGTTGCGCCTTCGGCTCCGGCGACGCCACCAGATACGGGAGCATCGATTGCGCGGATATTGCGGTTTTTGGCTTCTTCACCAATGCGACGAGAACTGGATGCGGCAACGGTGGAGCAGTCTATAAGCAGGGCCGATGGTTCGACCAGATCGAGCAGGCCTGCACCATCAATGTATAAAGCCTCGGCAATGGCACCGTTAGGCAACATGGAGATAACAAAGTCGGCACCGGCGATGGCTTCTTTTTCATTCGCTGCTGCGGTGCAGCCATCTTCGACGGCTTTTTGTACGGAAGCGGGGACTAAATCAAACGCGCAAACCTCAAACCCGGCTTTAATAAGATTAGCCGCCATGGGGCCGCCCATATTGCCTAAACCAAAAAATGCGACTTTCTTTGCCATGATTTAATCCTTATCTATTTGCTTGCTTATTTTTTTGAGAACCCTGGCCTCCGAGCTATCACAGATCTGCCAGCGGGTTTGCTCTATCGGCCCAGGGCCAGGTGAGGTATTGCTCACGCATTTCACTAGTCAGCTCCGCGAGAGAGCCGGGCTGAAAGTTGGGTGTATTGTCTTTTTCAATGATCTGCGCACGAACGCCTTCACGGAACACGCCGTATTTCGCGCAATTAACGGTGCCAACTAATTCCAGCTTAAGGCATTCACTCAGGGGTAAACCCCGGCCACGTTTGTTTAACTCATAGGCCAGAAATACCGATGCCGGGCAACCTCGCTTAAGGGTACCCACTGCTCGGCTCAGCCATTTATTGTCACCTTCGTAGGCGGTGATTGCTTCGGTGACTTCCTCCAGACTAGCGCCGGAAGTCATTTCTTCAATCCACTCCACATGGGGTTCAAGCTGAGCGTCGGGGAGCAGGCTTTGATGCTGGCTTTGCAGGGCATCGAGCACCTTGCCCATCTGGACACGATTTTCTTCTGCGCTTGATGTCCAACTCAGTGCTGCTAGCTGGTCGAGCATGGCGGCCTTTTCAGCATGAGGAACAAAGACATCAGCAAGGCCGGTATACAGCGCATCGGTGGCGTTGATCTGCGCGCCAGTGAGCGCCAGAAACAAACCGCTATTGCCCCGCGCCTGGTTGAGAAACCAGGTGCCGCCGACATCGGGCAATAAACCGATGGTGACTTCCGGCATGGCGATGCGGGTGCTTTCGGTCACTACGCGAAAGTCAGCGCCTTCGAGCAGACCCATGCCGCCGCCCATAACAATGCCATTGCCCCAGGCAATCATGGGTTTGGGGAAATTATGCAGGCGGTGGTTAAGCCGGTATTCCCGCGAAAAGAAGTCGGTGGCGTAAGCGTTGTAGTTTTCACCACACTCAACCATGGACTCGTAGAGCATACGAATATCGCCGCCTGCGGCGAAGGCCCGGTCGCCCGCGCTGTCGAGCAAGATAGCAACAATGCTATCGTCGGACTCCCATTGATCAGCCTGAGCGGCGATTAAATCAACCATTTCCAGGCTGAGGGAATTCAGCGATTGCTCTGCATTTAAGGTGGCAATGGCGATTTTTTTACCATCACCACAAGCCTTCTCACTAAATAGTACGGGCTGCTCTGACACGCTAAGCTCCTAACAGGGGATCGATTTAAAGATGGACGATGGAATTAGCCGTTTTTCCATTCTGGGCTGCGCTTCTCAACAAAGGCTGCGACGCCTTCTTTTTGATCCTGTGATCCCCACAGATCCATAAAGGCATCTCGCTCGAACTTGAAACCACTGTCGAGGGGGCGATGTCGGGCCGACATGGTCAAAGCTTTACAGATGCGCACCGAGGTGGGGCTTTGCTGGTCAACTTTAGCCGCCAGTTCCAGAGCTTTTTCCAGGGCTTTACCCGTGGGCACGACTTCCTGGACCAGACCAATTTGTTCAGCTTTGTCGGCTTTGACATGCTCGCCCAGCAAAATCATGCGCTTGGCCCAGCCCTCACCAATTAACCAGGGCAGGTGTTGGGTGCCCAAGCCACCGGGCAATAAACCCACGGTGCATTCGGGTAAGGCCATGCGCGCGTGCTCTTCGGCAATACGAATATCACAAGCCAGGGCGCATTCCAGACCGCCGCCCATGGCAAAACCGGTAATGGCCGCAAAGGACACACCCTGATAATTGGTCAGCGCGCCAAAGGCGATACCGAAGGCTTTAATAAAGTCGTAGGCTTCGCCACCGTCGTCGTGATTAAAACGAGTGAGTTCGGCACCAGCGCTGTAGAACTTTTCGCTTTCACTGGCGAGAATCAGCGAGTAGTTGTCCTTATCGGCATTTAACTCGTCGATGGTCTGCTCTAAAAAGGCCAGGCTGTCCGGCGTCCAGGTATTGGCCGGTGGGTTGTTCATGGTCAAGATCGCGACTGAGCCGCGCTTTTCTACTTTTAATAATTCACTCATTTTAATCCCCTCATTGATGGCTTTTACCTTGCTCTTTCATCTTCATTTTTTATCTAATAGCGTCCGTTGCACCTTCTTCAAGAATACGACGTGCAACAATCACGCGCATGATTTCGTTAGTACCTTCCAAAATTTGATGCACCCGGGTATCTCGCAAAAAGCGCTCAATGGGGTACTCACGCAAATAACCATAGCCACCGTGCAGTTGCAGGGCTTCGTTACAAACCTGAAAGCCGATGTCGGTGGCGAAGCGTTTGGCCATGGCGCAATAGGTGCTTTTATCCGGATCATCCTGATCCAGCTTGCTGGCGGCCAGCCGCACCATTTGTCGGGCGGCGACCAGCTCGGTGACCATATCGGCCAGCTTGAACTGTAGCGCCTGGAAAGCAGCCAGTGGTTTATCGAACTGTTTTCTCTCCTGAATATATTGTTGCGCATGGGTGAGCGTAGTCTGGGCGGCACCGATAGAACAGGTAGCAATATTAATGCGGCCGCCGTCGAGACCTTTCATAGCGATTTTGAAACCTTCGCCCTCTTCGCCCAGTCGGTAGTGGGCGGGTACGCGTACATCTTCAAAACTAATAGTGCGCGTCGGCTGGCTGTTCCAACCCATCTTGCTTTCGTTTTTACCGTAACTGATACCGGGCAAATCCGCCGGTACGGCAAAAGCGGTGATGCCCGCTGCGCCGGAATCCGTGTCGCCGGTGCGGGTCATCAACACCAGTACATCGGTACTGCCAGCACCGCTGATAAAACTTTTGCCACCGTTGAGAATGTAGTCGTCGCTATCATTATCGCCCGCACGAACAACTTTGGTACGAATAGAAGCGGCATCACTGCCCGCATTGGGTTCGGTCAAACAATAGGAGGCCAGCTTTTGTCCGGTGGCGAGTTGCTCACAAAACTCATTATGGATGGCCTCGGTGCCCCAGGTACAGGCCATCCAGGTAGCCATGTTGTGGATGGAGATAAACGCCGCTGTAGAACTACACGCCCCGGCCAATTCTTCAAGAATAATAGAGGCATCGAGTCGACTCATGCCCATGCCGCCCTGGGCTTCCGGACTGTACATACCGCAAAAGCCCATCTCACCGGCTGCGGCTATAGTCTGCCGAGGGAAGAATTTCTCTTCATCCCATTGGGCGGCGTGAGGTGCCATTTCACCCTGAGCAAAAGCCCGGGCTGCATCCTGAAAGGCGCGCTGCTCGTCGCTGAGGTTAAAGTCCATAACGACCCATCCTGTCTTCTAAAATAAACCGCTATTTAAACGTTCTTATTTCAAGGCTCTTTACTTCAAGTTAATGGACATATTCGGCCCACCCGCAACTTCATCATCAAACCAGCGGGCGGTAATGGTTTTAGTCTCAGTATAAAAACGTACGGCCTGCTTGCCATAGGCATGGAGGTCGCCGTGGAAGGAACCTCGCCAGCCGGTGAAGGAGAAAAATGGCAGAGGCACGGGGATAGGCACATTGATGCCGACCTGGCCGACCAGAATTTCGTGCTGATACTTGCGCGCTGCACCACCCGAAGCGGTGAAGATAGATGTACCGTTGCCACGGAAGTCTTCATTGATGGCAGCGATGGCTTCGTCGAGGCTATCGACTGCCAGCAAACACAGCACCGGTCCGAAGACCTCGTCTTTGTATATGGCCATATCGCGGCTGACATCAGTAAAAATGGTGGGGCCAATCCAGTTGCCATCGGGATAACCTTCGACCACGCAATCGGAGCCGTCGAGGAGGCAGGTAGCGCCTTCCTCTTTGGCTTTAGCAATGGCGGCAGTAATTTTTTCTTTGGCGGCGGTATTGGTTTGCGGGCCATAGGCTGCACCCTTATCTGACCAGACACCGGGGCGAATTTTTTCTGCGGCCTCAGCAATATCGCCCGCCCATTCAGCGGCATCACCGACCAGAATGACATTGGGGATGGCCATGCAGCGCTGGCCCGCCGCACCAAAGGCCGAGCCGATAATATTATTGACCACCTGGCTTCTGTTAGCGTCGGGCATTACCACCATGTGGTTGTTAGCACCGGTCATGCACTGCATGCGCTTGAGGTTCTCGGTACCCTTTTGGTAAATATGCTTACCCACTGGCACCGAGCCTACAAAAGAACCGGCACAAATATCCTGATGCTCCAGGAGATAATCCACCTGATGGGCACCACCATGAATAATCTGCATCACGCCTTTAGGGGCACCCGCTTCTTCAAACAATTCGACTAAGCGCGTCGGCGTTAGAGGGTCACGCTCTGAAGGCTTGAGGATAAAAGTATTGCCGCAGGCGATGGCCAGAGGGAACATCCACAGGGGAATCATGGCCGGAAAATTAAACGGGGTAATGCCCATGCACACGCCAATGGGCTGGACAAAAGAGTAGGTGTCGATACGGCCCGCAACGTTCTCAACGGTTTCACCCATCATTAAGCTGGCAACGTTGGCGGCGTGTTCGACCACTTCGATACCGCGCCAGACATCACCCTTGGCATCTTCAAAGGTCTTACCCAATTCGGTGCTGATAATTTCGGCAATTTCGTCGTGATGCTGCTTCAGCAGATGTTGATAATTGAGCATGATCCGTGCCCGCGTCGGCACCGGCACTTCCTTCCAGGTCTGGAAGGTGGTTTTTGCCGAGGCAATCGCGCGATCCATCTCCTCGTCAGTAGCCGCTGGCACCTGGGAGAGCACCTCCTGGGTGGCCGGGTTGATCACCGGAGTGGTTTGCGTGCTGGTGCTTTGTACCCATTCACCTTCGATGAATAAGGGTACAGTTTTTGGGAATGCCATTTGCTACCTCGGGTTGCCTTCTATATGTGCACGGATTGTGGAACAGAACTTCTGATATCACAGGAAAATTAGTCGCGCCCATTTTAATGCCAGCGCGCTAAGAACAACAGGGGCAGATAATTGTTTTAACCCGGCGGCGTAACTTTACCAGAGTAGCCCCCCGACAGGCTGTTACGCCGCAAGGGATAACAAAAACAGTTTAAATTTTACTAAGCGGTTGAAGACAGAGACTGCAAGGCTTTTGTAGCGCGTGTATATTCCTGATCAAGCTCACTCAGCTGGGCAGCGGCCAAATCAAGATTACCGCTACGCCCGGTTTGCTCCAGCTCAGCACAGCGTCGGGCAAGTTGGGAAGCGGCAAGATTACCGCTTGAAGATTTAAGGGAATGCGCCGTTTTATATATATTTTCTGCGTCACCCTCCGACACGTACTGGTGCAAATCGGCAAGTAAGTTAGCGCTCGAATCGAGGAATAACTCGACCAGCCTGACAAGCTTGTGACGTTTATCACCGCTGTAAATATTCTTCAGTTGCGTCAGTATCCCGTTGTCCAGCACATTGAGCGGTTGATCATCAGTACTAATGTCCTCGGGTTCATCAATACTGAATACCCGGTCGTCATCGTCAACTTTAGGTGCTCGCGCTGGAGTAGCGGAAGATAACCATTTCTCAACAACGGCGAAAAGCCCGCCCCGATCAAAAGGCTTGCTAAGGTAATCGTCCATCCCAATATCAAGAAACCGCTTGCGGTCGCCTTTCATCGCGTTAGCCGTCAGCGCTATGATCGGCGTTCTGCGTCCGGTTTCTTTTTCCATCTCCCGAATCATCACTGTCGCCTCGGTGCCATCTATCTCAGGCATATGGATATCCATCAAAACCAGATCGTACTGACGCGCATGAACTGCTTCTATGGCTTCACGACCATTCTCAACGATGTCGACATCAAACCCCATTTGCTCGAGCATTATTTTTACGACTTCCTGATTAACCGGATTATCTTCCGCAACCAGCAATTTGCCATGCAGCTTTCCGCGACCAGTCTCTATGATTTGAGGCTCTATCGGTATTAAAGAGGTGCCCCTAACCAGAGACAGCAGGCACTGCTTTAACACCTCCATGTGCACGGGTTTGGAGAGCATTTCTGCTATCCCTGCCGCGCTTACATCTTCGCCCTGCAGAAGGGCCTCTGAGCTTAGCAGAGCCAGCTGAGTTGGTGCCAGGGCCAGATCCGCCTTGATACTCCGCGACAGTTCCATACCGTCCATTTCTGGCATGACCAAATCCAGCAAAGCCAACTGGAAAGGCTGATTCTTAGTCTCAGCATCTCGCAAGATCTGCAGGGCTTCCTTACCACCCCTGGCTTCCTCAATATTCAAGCCCCACTGTAAAAGTTGCTGTACAAGAATAAGTCTGTTGGTGGCATTGTCGTCAACGACTAGCACTTTAATACCGACCAGATCACCCGACTCGGCGGCGCTACTAGTCCCAACATTGAGCTGTTTGGACAAATCTAAGTGGAATGAAAAGCAGCTACCTTTAGCCACTGTGCTGGTAGCCGCTAATTCCCCGCCCATCAACCTGACCAGCTCAGAAGATATAGTCAGCCCCAGGCCGGTTCCGCCAAAACGTCTTGAGGTGGTGCCATCCGCCTGGGTAAAAGCTTCAAAAACATTATTAAGTTTGTCCCTAGCTATGCCAACACCCGTGTCTGTCACGGCAACTTCCAGCTGCAGGGTCTCACTACTTTCGTTCAGTACCCTGACCGACAAAACCACTTCACCGCGCTCGGTAAACTTCACAGCGTTACCAACCAGGTTGATGATTACCTGGCGTAGACGGCTCGGGTCTCCCTGGAGAGCATAGTGAGTTCCAACAGGTATATCGCACACCAGCTCGATATTTTTATTTGCCGTTGCCTCGGCAAATAAATCGCAAATTTCCTCCGCTATTTCACGCAGATCGAAATCAACGTTCTCTAACGCCAGTTTTCCAGCTTCTATTTTAGAAAAATCCAGAATATCGTTGATAACACCAAGTAGAGCATGCCCGGATTTATTTATGGTCGTAACATAATTTTTTTGTGCGTCACTTAAAACCGTGCTCCGTAAGAGCTCGGCCATGCCCAACATGCCATTCATCGGGGTGCGTATTTCGTGACTCATATTAGCCAGAAATTGCGACTTGGCCTCGCTGGCTGCCTCCGCTGCAGTTTTTGCTTCGTCCAGGCTATCGATGGTTTCGGTAAGCTGCTCATTCACCGACGTTAAGGAGCTGGTGCGCTCTTCAACCAGACGTTCGAGGTTTTCCCGGTGAACAGCTAGCGATTTATCACGAAAATAAATTTCCGTGAGCATCATATTGAAACCCCTGAACAGATCGCCAAACTCATCTTTTCTAGCAATGTCTGAGGTCAGGCGAATAGCGTAATCCTTGTCCTGCGAAACCGCCTCCATCGCTGCTTTTAGCCGTAAAACCGGCTCAGAAAAAAGTCGCTGGAGGTACCAGGCCAAAACAAGAATACCCGAGAGCAACACTGCTGCGATCAAAGAAAAGGTTTTTATTAGCGCTCTTAGACTAGCTTCGGTCTTTGCATTTGATGCCGCCAGATGGAGTACCCCGAGATGATCGCCATCTAACTCTACCGGAACCATCAGGAGGTGCGCTTTAGGCAAGAGCTTTGACACCAGGCCATCATTACTCGCCTGCGTTGCGGATGACTTATTTCCCCCGGATTGTTTATCTATGCCAAAATCATCAAGTGAATAGCTGGTTTCGCCCGCCCCTTTGTATTCGGCAAAAAGCCTGTCCTCAACACCCGTCTGGTCGGAATCATTAGCAATGTACAGGCGAGCAAAAATAATGTCGGGGCGTATTTTCAGTGCTGAAAGCATCTCTGTGGCGGCAACTTCATCCAGAAAAGCAACGCTCGCAGCGCTGTTCCACGCTAGAACGCTGGCTAATTCTTTTAATCCCTGCTCAGTCTCTAGTCGTTTGTTATCACTTTCGTTAACAATCGTCCAGCCCAAGCCCATCACCACAGCGAAGACTCCGACCAGAGCCATTAATAAAGCCAGCTTGGTCCGAATAGGTATATTCTGGAGCAAGCTCAACGTTGAGTCTCCTGACCCTCGATAACATGCGCTAACTTCAGCAGACGTGAACTCAGGCTGATCCCCCCCGCCTCGGTATTCTCCAGGTTGACTGAAAACTTCAGCCGCTCGTGGACCGTCGTAAAAAGAATCATGCCACCGATATCAGTAAAACCATTCATTTCACCAATGGTTAATATGGGTTGATCTGCTACGGCAGCAAACAAACGCGGCAAACCTTGTCGCTGGACGCCCGTGACAAATATCACATTACACGACTCCGGATTCACTAACGTCTCGGCAACAACGATGCTCACCGGGCGTCCGAAAAGAGTTTTTTTGGCGAGCAGGCCAAACGATTTAATGAGTGATTGATCACCCTGCACACACAGAGCAACAGGAGTATCTGCACTTGAAAAACTATTTTCTGGCCATTGAGAAAAACGTGCGAAGTTATAGACCAACGCCGCCTTCAAATTGTATTCCTCGACTTTATCCTGGGGCTGCGACCTGCTCATTGGGCTAAACAAAATACCAAGCAGCAGGAGCCACGGAATTGCGAAGTTAATCCCTACGCGAATCATTTAATTAGACCGTATTCTTTTTATAATATTTAATAATTTGGTTGCCAGACCGCTTTGACGTAGACGCCTCGTTCCACTTCCGTCGGTATGGTAAACGACTCCTGAATATATTCCGCGTGCTGAGGGTCAAAAATATTCTGCCCGACCAGTGCTAACTCAAACTCACTGCTTGGACGCCAGGCCAGCCGGAGGTCGGTAGCCAGGTAACTGTCAATTTTTTGTAAGGCAAAAGCTCGCCCATCGATTGCGCTAGCTTCATCGACGTAACGCACCCAGATGTCAAAATCAAGGTTATCTGCTACGTCAAACAATGATCGCAAGGACACCTGGTGGCGGGGTGCAATGCCATTTTGCACCTTGTCCTGGGGACTTTGGTTGTTGAAATCGGATTCCAGAAAACTATAGCCGATATCCAGCCGCCAGACCCTGGTCGCTTGCCAGACCGCTGCCACCTCAAAACCGTAGGTTTCTCCACTCAGTTGATTATCGAATTCCAGTGTTTGTTCCAGGTAAAGCGAGGGAAATGATCCCGCCAGCACCGACGAACCCGCCTCGGTGCTACGCAGCTGGTCGTAGTCGTTGTAAAAAATTGTCATATCCAGAGATAAGGTATTTAAGGGGGTAATACGATATCCCGCCTCCCAGGCAGTCAATTCCTCTGAATCGTAGTCATCGTTACCAGTCACCACCAGAGCAACAGGGAATGGCACGAAAGGTGCCATCGGCGGAATCACCGAGGTAAGAATATTGAGATCCTGCTCGACCCGCGAGGCTGTGCGCACTGCCTGCGACACCGAAAACCAGGCTTTGTGGCCATTAGCTGGGGACCACATAAGGCGAGCACTAGGTTGTATTTCTGCACCAGTGTAATCGTTGTGTTCAACCTTAGCGCCCAGCGTCAGTGATAATTTGTTCTCAATCAGGTCAATTTCATCCTGTATAAAAAAATTAAAAAGTTCGTCATCGCGGATTTTAGACCCTGGATTTATGAGCACAGCGCCAGAAATAGTAGTTTCAGTATTGCGGTAACCGAATCCCCAAACCACAACGTGACGTTGAGCCAGCGCGAGCAAATGCTGAAAATCGATATCAACGGTTTTGTCGCTAGAATTGAAAATACCTTCGTTACGATCGTTGCTATCAAAATAGCCTTTAAGAGTGAATTCCGAGTTTGCCGAAGAAGTGTGCTGCCAACGTCCCAGGATATTCCAGCCTTCGACATCGGTGCGGCTGTCGAGCAGCGCCATGTAAGGCGGTGTCAGGTCAGCAATCAGTAGCTCCTGGTCAATATCGCCATGCTGAAAATCCCCCTGCAAGGTATAACTGTCTTTATGAGAAGGTTGGTAATCCGCGCGAAAGCCCCCCTCAAGCATCTCCCAGGTATCGCCGGCATCATTACCATTGGCCCGCACAAAGTCGTCTCGTTTAAAACCTTTAACATAGGCTCGACCGTAGCCGTTCTCGCCCAATGCAGCACCTATTCGAACGCCTCCGTGCCCTTGCTCTTCGTCACCAACAATTGCCGAGAGTAATACGCCCTGTGTGTCGGCAGCATGGCGGGTAATGATATTGATTACGCCGTTTACAGCATTGGCACCCCACAACGTTGCGCCAGGCCCACGGATTACTTCGATGCGCTCCAAGTCTTCGAGCATGACATCACGGGACTCCCAATATACGCCAGAAAAAGACGGTGAATACACGGCGCGGCCGTCGACCAACACCAGAAGCTTGTTGGCGAAACGACCATTAAATCCACGAGCTGAAACCGCCCACTTGTTGGCATCGATTCGCGCAACATTCAAGCCAGGCACCATACGCAGTGCTTCGGGGATGCTAGTAGCTCCAGAACGGCGAATATCTTCGTTCGTGAGAACAAATACTGCAGCCGGACTATCGGAGAGCTTTTGGGCTTTTTTCGATACCGATGTCACTTCGATATTCATGAGTTGTTCGATAGTCAGGTCATCAAGTTTATCCTGGTCTTCTGCCCAACTATGATGAGCTGAACCTGTCGCCAATGCCGCGATAAACAGGCACTTAGAAAACTGCCTTGCGTTGGCCAATAATAGAAAAAAACGGGCAAGCCTTTTACCTGAAAAGCTTCTGGATTCGGAGCTCCCGAATTGTTTTGACATGTATTTATGCCTCAAATCTAGGTTGAATAAAATGGGATTGTTGCTGAGTAATGCTGCCAACACGGTATGTCAGTCAGTATTAATCGCTTCGTGATAAACCAGGCAGTGATGTGGAGCAATCACTCAACTGCTTAAACAAATCGGGTATCTGTTCGGCCGGTACCGGCTTACTGAATAAATATCCCTGACCTATTTCACAGCCCTGGGTTTTTAAAAACTCAAGCTGCTGTTTAGTTTCTATCCCCTCTGCGACTACGACAAACCCCAAACTATGACCCATCGCAATAATGGCGTTAGTAATGGCGACGTTGTTTAAATCGGTTTCAAGACTGCGTATGAATGACTGATCGATTTTAAGGCTGTCAATCGGGAAACGGCGCAAGTAGCTCAAAGAAGAATAGCCAGTGCCAAAATCATCAATTGAAATCATTACACCCATGGACTTTAACTTACACAAAGCGGCTATATTTTGCTCAACTTCGCCCATGATAATGCTCTCAGTGAGTTCGAGTTCGAGCAACTCGGGCGAGAGCCCGGTTTTCTTCAAAACCTCCGCCACCTCTTCTTCAAAACGGCCATGACGAAACTGGATACCACTCAAATTAACCGCTACTCTCAAGGACGGTAAGCCCTGAGCAAGCCATTCTGTGGCTTGCCGACAAGCCTCTTCCAGCACCCAACTGCCAATAGAGATTATCTGCCCAGTTTCCTCGGCAAGCGGGATAAAATCTCCCGGCGATACATTGCCTAATTCGGCATTTTTCCAACGCAACAAAGCCTCAACGCCCACTAACTTGCCTGTGGCTAACTCTAGCTGAGGTTGATAATGCAGGCTAAACTCCTGCCGATCAGGCGCACTACGCAATCGACCTTCCATCTCAAGCCGTTCGAGCGCCCGTTCATTCATCTCATTGATATAAAAGCGGTGCCCATTCTTACCCGCTCGTTTCGCTGCGTACATAGCCGTATCGGCATTTTTTAGTAACTCGTCTGCATTTTGACCGTCATCTGGGTACAGTGCGATACCAATACTGGTGGTAATGTAAATTTCATGACTATCAAACGTCTCGTCCGAACTATTGGCGCGTAGTAAAAAAGGCTGTTCCAAATTGTCGTGAATCCGCTGGGCGACCAGACTCGCGTCTGCTTTATCCCTCAAACCTGACAAAAATAGCGTAAATTCGTCACCACCTAACCGAGCTAATACGGCGGAGCCTCCTCCTCGAGCTAGCAGATCGCTGGCACGTAAATCCTCGTTGAGTCGATCGGCGAACTGTTTTAATAAATTATCTCCGACATGATGACCCAAAGAATCATTGACACGTTTGAACTCGTCCAGATCCATATATAAAACCGCTAAAGTGGCGTCCATCCGCTTATGCAGATTAAGCACCAGCTCTAGTTCATCCACAAATGCGATCCGATTATGAAGGCCAGTGACATCGTCATAAAAAGCCATACGACGAATAGTCTCTTCACTTCGCCGCTGTTCCGTGATATCTAACAATGTACCCATCAACCATTTACTTGACTGATTTGCCTCATTACGCCGTGATTCCCCCGAGACTTTGATAGTTCGGACATCGTCAGCAGCCGTCACAATACGGCACTCTAACAACCAGGGTTTCGTCTCAAGTCTGTTTGTATCAATCTCAGCCCTAAATTGGTGCCTATCATCTTCATGAATAATGTTAAAAAAATCGCTGCCTGTTTTGAAGTTCTGCGAGGAATCCCCCACAACCTCACAGGCTTGCGCTGACAGATACAACATGTCAGAAGCTATATCCCAATCCCAATAACCCAGGCTGGCCATCTTCTGGGCGCTTAACAGACGCTGCTCACTACGTGCCAGCTCGGTAAGTGTTGTCGCTGCGCGCAGAAGGTAGCGAATACGTTGCACCAGAACCGCCCAGCTAAAAGGCTTGGTAACAAAGTCCGTCGCCTTAACTTCAAAAGCCTCCTCAACGGCTTCGAGGTCGTCCCGACCAGTGATCATAATCACAGGAATATGGGCACCTTCCGGCAATGCCCTCAAGTGCTGGCATACCTCAAAGCCATCCATATTAGGCATTTCTACGTCCAGGAGAATCAGGTCAGGCTGTTCAGACTTAAACCTGGCGAGCCCCTGCAAACCATCGTTCGCCAGCGATACTACAAAACCGTTACTTTCGAGCAAATCGCGCGCAATTTCACAGGCGACAAGATCATCATCAATCACTAGTACGTGCCGAATAGCCTCGCTTCCATCAACTCTAGTTATTCTATTAGGATGAGATTCAAACAATGATTATTACCTTCATTTAGGGCTCTTCGAAATCCAGCTACTAAAACCCATCCACTAAAAAT